>CAHJWT010000229.1 GCA_903643075.1 Sphingomonadaceae bacterium
CGCGGCGGCGGCGAAGGCGTCGGCCGGCGTCGGCGCGCCGACCGAAACGCCGGTGACGAATTCGATCAGGCAGGCCGGCCGCCCGCACAGCATCTGCAGCGCGCGACCGCCGCGGTCGGCGACCGGCCGCGGCACCGGCAGGCCCTTGTCGGCGAGGTGGGTAGTCAGCGCGAGGAAATAGGGCAGGTCGTCGGCATCGACGCGGTCCTCGTAGAGCGTGAGGAAGAACCGCGCGCCGCGGTCGGTGTCGAGGAGGAAGTTCGAGTTCTGCACCCCCTCGGCGATGCCCTTGAAGGTCACCGCCGTACCGAGATCGTAGCGCGTCAGGAAGCTGGCGAGCGCTTCGGCGCTGACCGGCGTGAACACCGCCATCAGGCGGGCGGCGCGGTTCGCGTACGGCCCGACATCTCAGGCATCGAGGCCGCGCGGCAGCTTGAACACGACGTTCTCGACCGCGCCGGTGACCTCCTCCGTCGCCGTGTCGAACCGCGTCGCGAGGAGCGCCATCAGCTCCTGCACGAGGATTTCCGGGGCCGACGCGCCGGCGGTGACGCCGACCGTGCCGACGCCGTCGAACCAGTCCCAGTCGAGATCGGCGGCGCGCTGGATCAGGTAGGCGCGCGCTCCGGCGCGCTCGGCGACCTCGCGCAGCCGCTGCGAGTTCGAAGAATTCACCGCGCCGATGACGAGGACGAGGTCGCACCGCGGGGCGATCGCCTTGACCGCCGCCTGGCGGTTCGACGTCGCATAGCAGATGTCCTCGCCCTTGGGCCCGCTGATCGCCGGGAAGCGCCGCTGGAGGCACGCGACGATCGCCGCGGTGTCGTCGACCGACAGCGTCGTCTGGGTGAGGAAGCCGACGTTGTCGGGCTCCGCCAGCATCACCGTCTCGGCGTCGGCAAGCGTTTCGACCAGCGTCATCGTGCCCGGCGGGACCTGGCCGAAGGTGCCGATCACCTCGGGATGGCCGGCGTGGCCGATGAACAGGATGTGGCGCCCCTGCGCCACCAGCCGCTCGGCCTGGCGGTGGACCTTCGACACCAGCGGACACGTCGCGTCGAGGTAGTTGAGCCCACGCGCGGCGGCGGCGACCGGCACCGCCTTGGGCACGCCGTGGGCGCTGAACACGACCGGCACACCGTCGGGCACCTCGTCGAGCTCCTCGACGAACACCGCGCCTTTCACCTTCAGCGCGTCGACGACGTGGGCGTTGTGAACGATCTCGTGGCGGACGTAGACCGGCGCGCCGAAGCGCTCGATCGCGCGCTCGACGATCGTGACGGCGCGGTCGACCCCCGCGCAGAAGCCGCGCGGCGCGGCGACGACGACACGCAGGGCGGGTCGCGACGCGAGCGGACGGATAGGCGACAGCAGGGCGGTCATGACCCGCCATCCTCTACGCCAAGTCGCCGGCCCGCACCATAACTTGTGCGCCGGCGCCCCGCTTCCTATGCTACGACCAATCGTCGCGAAGGGTTTCAGCTTGGGTCATCGCCTCCGTATCGCGGCGCTCGCCGCCGGACTTGTGATGTTCGGGGCCGCGCTCGGCGGCTGCCAGCACAACCAGCTTCTCGTCCAGCGGAGCGCATGCCCGGCGGTGGCGGTGCCGAACTTCACCGGCGACACGACGCTGTTTCGCGGCGACGGCACGGCGGCGACCGATATCGACGTCGTCGCGACGGTGACCAACGTCCGCGGCGCGTGCACCGAGGGCGGCGACCGGCTGGGGACCAACGTCAGCTTCGATGTCCTCGCCCGCCGCACGGCGACGACGGGCGCGCGGACGGTGACGCTGCCGTTCTTCGCCAGCGTCGTCCAGGGCGGCAATCTTCTCGTCTCGAAGCAGATCGGGACGGTCGCGGTGACCTTCGCCGACGGCCAGGCGCGCGCCGAGGCGAGCGGCCACGCCCATGCCGAGGTCGACCGCGCCGCGACGCGGATGAGCGACGCGATGTACCGCAAGGTCAACCGCGTGCGGAAGCCCGGCGACCTCGACGCCGCGACCGACCCCCTCGCCGACCCCGAGGTCAAGGCGGCGGTCCGCGCAACGACCTTCGAGGTTCTGGTCGGCTTCCAGCTGAGCGACGAGGCACTGGCGTACAACGCCGCGAAGTAGTGTGACACTGGGCGACCTGCGCCGTGCCTATGAGGTGCAGGTCGTCGCCCTTCGCCCGATCGCCGACGCGATGCTCGGCGTGGACTTTCCCGACGAGGTAGTCGCGCGAACGATGTTTGCAGCGCGCGACGCGCTCAAGCTGTTCCACAGCTATCGGCTGGGCGTTCGGTCATCGCCAAGATCGACGTGCGCAATGGCGATCGCTACGGCCGGAACGGCGGTCCGTCGTTCGGCGCAAATGCGATCCTCCCCGCTCGCGGGGAGGATCAGCCGAACACCGGTGGCCGCTTTTCGAAAAACGCCGTGATTGCCTCGCGGCACTCGGCCGACTTGAGCTGTGCCGCGAAATGCACCCCCTCGGCATCCATCCGCGCGAGCACTTCGGCCGGATCGCCCTTGAGCAGCGCCTTCGCCAGCCGGACCGCCGTCGGAGCCTTGGCCGCGATCCGCGCCGCGAGGTCGCGCGCGGTCGCCTCGAGGTCGGCGTCGGCGACGACGCGGTTGACGACACCCGCCGCCAGCGCCGCGTCGGCGTCGAGCGCCTCGCCGAGGAGGACCATGGCGCTCGCGCGCTGATGTCCGATCAGCCGCGGCAGGAGGAGCGAACTCGCCGCCTCGGGGACCAGCCCGAGGTTGACGAACGGCACCTGCAGTTTCGCGCTCGGCGCGGCGACGACGAGGTCGCAGTGGAGGAGCATCGTCGTACCCACGCCGACGGCATTGCCGCGCACCGCGGCGATCAGCGGCTTCGGCGCGGTCGCCAGCGCGCGGAGGAAGCCCGTCACCGCCTGCTCGCCCTCGCGCGGGGCCATGAAGTCGGCGAGATCGTTGCCCGCGGTGAAGCTGTCGCCGGCGGCGGTGAACAGGACGACGCGGACCGCGTCCTCGACCGCACAGCCGAGCAGCGCGTCGCGCATCGCGGCGTACATGTCGGCGGTGATCGCGTTCTTCTTGGTCGCCCGGTCGAGGCGGACTTCGGCGATGCCGCCGTCGATCGTCACCCGGATATGGTCGGTCACGCCGCCTCCTCCCTCGCTTCCGCCTCGCGTAACACCGTCCCCTCGGCGGGATAGTGGAGTTCGCCGTCGGGGTCGAAGATGTCGTGGAACCACGGCTCGGGTGCCGGCCCGAGGTACGGCTGCTCCCACGAAGCCCACGGCAGGTGGGTCTGCGTCCGGCCGCGGACGAGACCCCAGTTGAACAGCCCGACGCCGAGCCGCCGCGCCGTCGGCACGATCGCGGCGAAGGTGCTGCCGCGCGGCCGGGCGAGGTACTCGGTGCAGATCACCGGCCGCCGCCACGCGGCGAGCTGGCCGACGCGGCGGGCGAACTCGTCGGCCCCGTCGTAGTTGTGGAAGGTGACGACGTCGGACTGATCGAGCTGGCAGCGCTGGATCGGGGTCAGCGCGGCGGACGACGACCAGTCGCCCGACCAGATCGCGCTGGTCAGCGGCTGCGTCGCGCCCGCCGCGCGGACCCAGCCGAACGCGGCGTCGAGCAGCGGTTCGACCGCGACCGCCTTGTCGTCGAGTTTCTGCGGATCGCGCAGGTCGACCTCGGGCCCGTTGTCGGGCTCGTTCCACACGTCCCACATCAGGATGCGCGGATCGCGGGCAAAGGCGGCGACGACGCCGGTGGCGTAGGCCTCGAGCCGCGGCCGCGCGCCGGGGTCGGCGAGCGCGACCATGCCGGGCGACTGGACCCACCGCGAGTTGTGGACGCCGGGCCGCGGCG
>CAHJWT010000230.1 GCA_903643075.1 Sphingomonadaceae bacterium
ACCCCGACGACCCCACCGCCGCCGTGCCGGTCTCGGCCAAGCGCGGCCGCCGCGAGCGCCAGCCGACGCTCGGCCTCGGCGACATCTACGAGCTGCCGCCGCTCGACCTGCTCGCCCCCGCCCCCAGGGGCCCGGTGGCGAAGATCGACCGCGCCGCCCTCGAACAGAATGCCCGCCTCCTCGAATCGGTGCTCGAGGACTTCGGCGTCAAGGGCCGCATCGGCGACGTCCGCCCGGGGCCGGTGGTGACGATGTACGAGCTCGAACCCGCGCCCGGGCTCAAGGCGAGCCGCGTCATCGGCCTGTCCGACGACATTGCGCGGTCGATGAGCGCGGTCAGCGCCCGCGTCGCCGTCGTGCCGGGGCGCAACGTCATCGGCATCGAACTGCCCAACCATAACCGTCAGATGGTGACGCTGAGCGAGCTTCTGGCCTCGGCGACGTTCGACGACCAGGCGGCGGCGTTGCCGCTCGTGCTGGGCAAGAACATCGCGGGCGATCCGGTCATCGCCGACCTGTCGCCGATGCCGCACCTGCTGATCGCCGGGACGACCGGGTCGGGCAAGTCGGTCGGGCTCAACTGCATGATCCTGTCGCTGCTCTACCGGCTGACTCCGGCGCAGTGCCGGATGATCATGATCGACCCGAAGATGCTCGAGCTGAGCGTCTACGACCGGATCCCCCACCTCCTGTCGCCGGTCGTGACCGACCCGCCGAAGGCGATCCGCGCGCTCAAATGGGCGGTCGAGGAGATGGAGGACCGCTATCGCCGGATGTCGACGATCAACGTCCGCTCGCTCGCCGCGTTCAACCAGCGCGTGCGCGAGGCGCGGGCGAGCGGCAAGCCGCACGTCCGCAAGGTCCATACCGGCTACGACGACGACGGCGTCGCGATCTATGAGGAGGAGACGCTCGACTACGAGCCGCTGTTCCTGATCGTCGTCGTCGTCGACGAATTGGCCGATCTGATGATGACCGCGGGCAAGGAGGTCGAGTTCCTCATCCAGCGTCTCGCCCAGAAGGCGCGCGCGGCGGGCATCCACCTGATCATGGCGACGCAGCGGCCGTCGGTCGACGTCATCACCGGGGTGATCAAGGCCAACCTGCCGACGCGGATCAGCTTCTCGGTCACGTCGAAGATCGACAGCCGCACGATCCTCGGCGAGCAGGGGGCCGAGCAGCTGCTCGGCAAGGGCGACATGCTCTACATGCCCGGCGGCAAGCAGGTTATCCGCGTCCACGGCCCCTTCGTCAGCGACGAGGAGGTCGAGGCGGTTGCCGACTATTGCCGCACCCAGGGCCGCCCCGACTATGTCGACGCCGTCACCGAGGAACCGGCCGACGGCGACAGCGTCTTCGGGCTCGACATGGGCGACGGGGCCGGCGGCGAGGAAGCCGAGACCTACCGCCGCGCGATCCAGATCGTCGCCGAAAGCCGCAAGGCGTCGACCAGCTACCTCCAGCGCCAGCTTCGCGTCGGCTACAACAACGCCGCCCGCCTGATCGAGCGGATGGAGAAGGACGGCTACGTCGGCGTCGCCGACCACGTCGGCCGCCGCGAGGTCCTGATCGACGCCGACGGGATGCGGGTCTAGCGAGGAGAACGCCTCTCGTACGTTCAGCGTGAGCGGCGTCGTCGGGACATCAACTCGGCCACCCGGCCTTACGGTCTCGCTCGCGCCGACATTCCGCCGCGAACCAGGAGACTCGCATGACGGTGCGCGACTTTCGGATCGCCATCCCCGACGCCGCGATCGCCGACCTGCACGCCCGGTTGCGCGCGGTCCGCTGGCCGGCGGCGCTCGACGCCGACGACTGGAACGACGGGACCGGCGTCGCCTTCATGCGCCACCTCGTCGACGAATGGCTACGGTTCGACTGGCGCGCGGTCGAAGCCCGGCTCAACCGCCTGCCGAACTACATGGCCACGATCGACGGCCAGCCGATCCACTTCATCCACCGGCGCGGCGTCGGACCGTGGCCGCTGCCGCTGATCGTCACCCACGGCTGGCCGGGGTCGTTCGTCGAGATGGAGGCGCTGCTCCCGCGGCTCGCTGACCCGGGAGCGCACGGCGGCGATCCGGCCGATGCCTTCGACGTCGTCGTGCCGTCGCTCCCCGGCTACGGCTTCTCGCCCGCGCCGGCGCGGACCGGCGTCGGCGCGCGCGAGATCGCGGGGCTGTGGCGCGGGCTGATGGCGGAACTCGGCTACCGCCGTTTCGGCGCGCAGGGCGGCGACATCGGCGCGAGCGTGTCGACGTGGCTCGCGCGGCGCTTTCCCGACGACGTCGCCGGCATCCACTTGAACTTCGTCCCCGGCAGCTACCGCCCGCCGCTCGGTGACGGGTTGCCGTTGCCGACCGCCGACGAACGGGCGTTCCTCGACCGTGGCGCGGCATGGACTGCAGCCGAAGGGGCCTATGCCGCGCTCCACGCCACCAAGCCGCAGACGCTGTCGTTCGCGCTGACCGATTCGCCGGTCGGCCTCGCCGCGTGGATCGTCGAGAAGGTCCGCGCGTGGACCGACTGCGGCGGCGACATCGAGCGCGTCATGCCACTCGCGACGCTGCTCACCGACATCTCGCTCTACTGGTTCGGCGACAACCTGACCGGCGCGCTGCGTCTCTACAAGGAGAACCGGCTCCGCCCGCTGACCTTCGCTCCCGGCGAGCGGGTGATCCCGCCGGTCGGCGTGGCGCTGTTCCCCCACGAGCTGCCGATGCCGCCGCGGTCGTGGGTCGAGCGCGTGTTCGACGTCCGCCGCTGGACGCCGATGCCGCGCGGGGGCCACTTCGCCGCGCTCGAGCAGCCCGACCTGCTCGCCGAGGACATCCGCGCCTTCTTCCGGCCGCTGCGCACGCCGTAGTGAAGGCGCTTGCCCCTGACGTAGCGTCATCGGCTACGACTCGGGAATGATGACGCTGTCGATCACCGAGGTCTGCCGCCGCACCGGGCTCAGCGCCCGCGCGCTGCGTTTCTACGAGGCGCGCGGGCTGGTGTCAGCGCAGCGGTCGGCGGCGGGGCAGCGGCGCTACGGCGCGAGCGAAGTGGCGCGGCTTCATCAGGTGACGGCGCTCAAGCGCGCCGGCTTCAGCCTCGCCCAGGTCGGCGCGCTGATCGGCGGCGGCGTCGACCTTGCGCGGCTGATCGCGGCGCAGGTCGACGATCTTCGCGCCCGCCGCGCGCGACTCGACGAAGCGCTCGCCGGGCTCGACGCCGCGGCGCGGCGGCTGGCCAAAGGCGAGGCGCTCGACCTCGACACCTTGTGCACACTCATCAAGCAGGGAGAGACGACGATGACGACCGAAGCCGACTGGAAGAAAGTCGCCGACCGCTATTTCAGTCCGGGGGAGCAGGATCGCTGGCGCGCCAAGATGGCGGCGGTGCCCGGCGATTTCGATCAGGCCGCGTATCAGGCGAAGTGGGCCGATCTCGGGTCGCGCATCGCCGCCGACCTGCCGCTCGACCCGGCGTCGGCGACGGCGCAGGCGTATCTCGACGAATGGCAGGCGCTGCTGGCGCCCTTCAACGCCGTGGCGGACGCCAAGATGAAGGCCGATGTCGTCGGCCTGTACGACCGGATGGGCGAGTGGTCGGGGGATGCGTCACCGGGGTTCGACACCGCGGTGTGGGCTTTCGTCAGAGCGGCGGGGGCGGCGCGGGCGCGAGCAGAGAAATAGAAGGGCGCGCGGCAAAGCCGCGCGTCGGACGGGTCGGCGGGAAAACCGCCGACCGCCTGCAGGCCCTTGACCGAGCCGGGGGCGGCATCGGCGAGGGCCCGCATGCGCGCGCTCGGCGTCGTGCCGAGGGAGGCGAGCGACT
>CAHJWT010000231.1 GCA_903643075.1 Sphingomonadaceae bacterium
GGTCGGCGACGATGCGGCGGCCGAGCTGCACCGCACGTTGGCGGCGCTCGTCGACGACCGCCGCCGCGCCGCCGCCTGAGCCGCCGACCGATGCCATTCGCCTATCGTCGCCCGCCTTTTGCCATCGCGCCGATCGCCCCCCGCGTCGCCTAAGCGGTAGCATCGACCAGTCCGGCGCCAAGCCGGCCACGGCGCAGGGGGAGAAGATGATGCGACAGATGCTCGGTGCGACCGCCTTGGGCCTGATCCTCGCCGGGGCCGCCGCCGCCCAGACCGTCCCCGAGGGCACCGCCGCGACCGGGACCCCGTCGGGCGAGGTCGCCGGCCCCGATACCGGCGAGATCATCGTCACCGCGCAGAAGCGCGCCGAGAACCTGCAGAAGGTGCCCATCGTCATCACCGCCGTCAGCGGCGCGCAGCTGACCACGGCGGGCGTCACCCAGTTGACCACCCTCGGCACCGTTGTCCCCGGGCTCAACACGCGGACGACGGCGGGGTCGTACAACCCGGCGATCCGCGGCGTCAGCACCTCGTCGAACGTCGTCGAGAACCCGGTCGCGCTCTACATCGACGGCGTCTACCTGCCGCAGCAGCGCGAGGGCGCGCGCGAGCTCCCCGACGTCGAGCAGATCGCCGTCCTCAAGGGTCCGCAGGGGACGCTGTTCGGCCGCAACGCGACCGGCGGCGTCATCCAGATCACGACGCGCAAGCCGACCCATGACTTTCATTTCCAGGCGACGGCGGGGATCGACAACTATGCGACGCTGCGCGGCGGTGTCTTCGTCTCGGGCGGCCTGCTGTCGACCGTCACCGGCAGCCTGTCGGCCGACGTCGCCAGCCAGCAGGACGGCTACGGCACCAACCTGACGACCGGCAACGACACCTTCCGCCTGCTCCACTCGATCTCACTGCGCGGCAAGCTGCTGTGGGAGCCCGACAGCAAGACCGACGTGACCCTGATCGGCGACTATCTCGACCGCAGGGACCGCGCCTACAGCTTCATCCCCTATCCCGGCACGACGTTCACCAACCCGCTGCCGGGGCCGCTGCCGAGCGTCTACGACACCTATTCGGCGATCGACAGCTACACCGCCTTCCGCGGCGGCGGCGTCAGCCTCGAGGTCGACCGCGACCTCGGCTTCGCCAAGTTCGTCTCGATCACCTCGTACCGCGAGGGCGACACCAACTACCTGTTCGAGGACGAGCCGACCGGCAAGCCGACCTTCACCGTCGGCGTCGGCTCGGGCCACGGGCCGAACAAGGACTTCACCGAGGAGGTCCAGCTGATCTCGAAGGGGTCGAGCCGGCTGACCTACACAGCCGGCGTCTTCTATTTCTACAACCGCTACTCGAACTATCCGATCACGCGGAACTTCTACCCCGGCTTCTACAGTCCGGCGTTGCTCGGTGCCGCCGCCGGCCCGCCGACGGCGAACCAGTTCACCCAGACGTTCGGTTCGGAGAAGACGCAGTCGGTCGCGCCGTACCTCCAGCTCGCCTACGAGATCTTCGACGGTACGCATCTGACCGTCGGCGGCCGCTACACCTACGAGCGGCGCGCGCTCAACGGCTTCACTTTCCTGTCGCGCTACAACGGCACGACGACGACGATCCCGACGAACGCCGCGCCGCTGGTCATCCAGAAGCCGACATACCGCATCGCCCTCGACCACCAGTTCACCGACGACGTGCTCGGCTACGTCTCGTACAACCGCGGCATCAAGTCGGGCGGGTTCAACATCCTCAACCTCGCCAATCCGTCGTATGCGCCCGAGCGGCTCGATGCCTACGAGGCGGGGCTGAAGACGCAGCTGTTCGACCGCCGCCTGCGCCTCAACCTCGGCGGCTTCTACTACGACTACAACAATCTCCAGGTGATCCAGTTCGTCAACCTCGCCCAGACGATCGTCAACGGCGCGAAGGCGAGGATCTACGGCGTCGACGTCGACTTCACCGCCAAGGTCACCGACCAGTTTACTTTGTCGGGAGGGCTCGAGGCGCTCCACGCCAATTTCACCAGCTACCAGAACGCGGTCGGCAGCATCCCCAAGCCCGCCGGCGGCGCGACACTGACCGTCGTCGACGCCAGCGGCCAGCGGGTGCCGCTGAGTCAGGAATTCACCGGCACCCTCGCCGCCGACTACGATCAGCCGGTGTCGTTCGGCACGCTCCACTTCAACCTGACGGCGAACTACAACGGCGACTATACCTTCGAGCCCGACGGCTTCCTCCGCCAGGGGCCGTACACCCTGGTCAACACCTCGGTGACGTGGAAGTCGAAAAGCGACCGCTATTCGGTCAGCGTCTGGGGCCGCAACCTCGCCGACGCGCACATCCTCAACAACGCGAGCAGCCAAGCGGTCGGCTATCCGGTGTCGTACGGGCAACCGCCAAGAACCTTTGGCATCACGGGAAAAGTCGCGTATTGAATCGTATATGATCGACCTTGTTCTCTACCATTTTCCCGGCGCCTGCTCGCAGGTCGCGGTGTGTGCCCTCGAATGGGCGGGGCTGCCGTACCGGACCGAGCTGATCAACCTCGCGACCGGCGAGCAGTCGGGGGCCGAATACCTGAAGGTTTCGCCGCTCGGCAAGATCCCAATGCTGATCGTCGACGGCGTCCCGCTCGCGGAGAATGCGGCAATCCTGACCTTCATTGCGGCAAGCGCGCCCGCCGCCGGCCTCTTCCCCGCCGACCCGACGCCGTTCATGGCCGCCGAGGCGGTCGGCGGGATGAGCTTCTGCGGCGGGACCCTCCATCCGCAGGTCCGCGGGATCGCCAACCCGGCGCGGCTGACCGCGGGCGACGTCGAGGGGGTGCGGACCCACTCGAAGTACCTGCTCGCGAAGTCGCTGACCTACGCCAACCAGCGGCTGGCCGACCGCGGCTGGTGGCTGGGGCCGGTGTCGATCGTCGACGTCTACCTCAACTGGGCGGTCAGCGTCGCCCGGCGCAACGGCTTCGACCTGACCCCCTATCCGCACGTCGACGCGCTGCCCGACAAGCTCCGCGCGGCGCTGCCGGCGTTCGCCGCGATGGAAGCCGACGACAAGTCGGCGCGCGCCGCCCTCCGGCTCGCGGCGTGAGCGGGGCCGTCGCCGCCGTCGAGCTGAGCGCGATCCCCGACGGCGATTTCCGCGCCAGTCTGCTCGCCGGACCGATGACCGGCTTCCAGGTCCGCGCGCTGGCGATCGTCGCCGTGCTGTGCGCCCTCGACGGCTTCGACGTCTTCTCGATCACCTTCGCCGCGCCGGCGATCGTCCGCGAGTTCCATATCGCCAAGGACGCGCTCGGCTTCGTCTTCGCCGCCGGGCTGGTCGGGATGGCGCTCGGCTCGCTGCTGCTGTCGCCGCTCGCCGATCTCTACGGCCGGCGGCGGGTAGTGATCGCTGCGCTCATCCTGATGATCGCCGGCACGGTGTGGACCGCGGTCGCGCCGACGCTCGTCGCGATCGGCCTGTCGCGCGTCGTCACCGGGCTCGGCATCGGCGCGATGATCTCGGTGATCAACCCGCTCTACGCCGAATACGCCAACGCGCGCCGTCGCGACCTGTCGGTGGCGCTCGCCAACCTCGGCTTCCCGCTCGGCGGGGTGATCGGCGGGATCGTCGCCGCCGGCATCCTCCCGGCCTACGGCTGGCGCGCGATCTTCGTCGTCGCCAGCGGCGCGGCGCTGGTCATGCTCGGCGTCGTCGTCGCGGCGCTGCCCGAGCCGCTGACCGGGTTGCTCGCGCGGCCGCGCGGCGATACGCTGGCGCGGGTCAACGCCTTCCTGGGCGGCGGCCTCGACGAGGCGGCCATGGCCCGCGC
>CAHJWT010000232.1 GCA_903643075.1 Sphingomonadaceae bacterium
GCGAGCGCGGCGGCGGCGAGGCCGACGCCGCCGAGCATCGCCCGCCGCGACGGACCGGGGTTGTCGTTCGTTCCCATACGCTTGTCTCCGCAGTGTGCAGGCCCGCAACCCGCCGTCGCGGCAAAGGTTGCGACGGCCCGCGGCGCGGCGGTTGCGCGCACCGCGGCGCTCTGCTAACCGCCACCCTTCTACCGGACGGGGGCGTCGCCTCCGGACACTTGGCGTGCGGCCATGGCGGAACTGGTAGACGCGCAACGTTGAGGTCGTTGTGGCCGAAAGGCCGTGGAAGTTCGAGTCTTCTTGGCCGCACCACCCAGTCCGAAGGTCCCGGCGTCCTCGAGCCGACTTCGCCCCCCACCGAAATTATCACCGCTTTTCCGTGACTTTGCAAGGAGTTAACTTAGATCCATCTAAACGGGTCGGTAAAGATCGTAATTGCCTGGTGCCTCATCGGCCGGTCATGAGCTTGCGACCACCCTGTAGGCGACGCCGATGCGACGCGGTGCCGTGGCTCGCCGCGCGAGCGTACGGTCGATGAAGCGCATGGCCGCGTCCTCGCAGACAAAGGAGACGGTTAGCCCGGCCCCACGGCAACCGATCCGACCCCAGCGAAGTGCCACGATGATGTGGTCGAACAGGTCGCGGGATGAATGGATGGAGTAGGCGCGCGCGACGTTGCGGTCTTCGTCGATCGCCCTAAGCGAGCAGTCGTAGTCGATCAGTTTGGTTGGCAGCTCGGACATCGCCGTGGACATGCGAGATCGTGCGTCGCTCGTCCAACGAGAAACCTGAATCAATCGCGGGCGACTGATTCAGCGGCACGATTACATGCGGACTAGTTGCGCACTAATTCAGTGCCTATCGTCGGTCACTCTTAGCACCGGAGCAGAGCATGGCCATCAAGGACTTCCTCAACGTCATCGACAACCGACTGAAGGACGTGTTCGACCGCAAGGCGTCCGATCCGCTCAAGACGCGCCGTCCGCTGCTTCGTGGCATCGACCGGACGTTGCAGCAATTTAAGGGCGGATCGAGCGGTGCGGGGACCGGCTGGTACAAGGTCAAGAACGAGGTTGTCGCCCTGACGGTAAAGGTCGGCGGCGACACCTTCGACATCAACGGCGCCCCGACCAACCACATGCCGGTCGACGGGTTCGAGGAGTTTCTGACTAACATGCGTGCCGCGGTCGAAGCGGGCGAGTTCGACGCCAAACTGGCTAGCCACGGCAAGGGTGACGCTGAGGTGCATATCCCTAAGCAGCGCAAACCGGCGACGATCTCGTCTGAAGCGGCAAAGGCTCGTGGGATCAAGGCCGCGGCCAGCCGCAAGGCGAACAAAGAGAAGGCCGCGGCCGTGCCGCTCGCCAACTCATCTGCAGATGGCGCGGCCGATGTGATAGCAGCCGATGTGGTAACGGCCGACGTGGTAGCGGCCGATACCGGACCCAAGCGTCGGATCTCGCGAGCTAAGTCGAAGGAGGCCGTCGGCTAGCAGCCGGTCGACAGCGGGCAAACCGCCGGCATCGTGCGCCGCTAATTACCGCAGTGACATCAATCGGGGTTCTCACCTTGGCGCACTTAACGATCTACGCTACATGGGGATTGGCCTCATAGCCGCATCGATCACCTCGAGCCCGGGTGCTGGTTACAGCCGGGTTCACGTCTAAGGGGCGGGGGCCCTCGAACGACTCTCCGCCCCGCTAGATCAGCCCTTCGGCCGACCCACCTTGACGGTGGCGATCACCAGCATCACGCCGGCGATCGTTACCATCACAGCCTCGTAGGCTGTCATCCACATCACCTCCGTCTGGGCGATTGGATTGCGCTGCAGCGCTGGTAACGCCGCAATGCGACGCCCGCAGGTGATCTACAGCATTTTGGGTCTGGCCGGGAGCGGCGTGGCATGTCGCGGCCAATGATCCAGGCACCAACGTCTTCGAAACTGCGGGCGGCAAAGCCGTTGTCTATGCCGGAGGCCCTTTATCTTCGACACGGCCAGCTCACCTTACTAGAACGGTGTGCGAGCTAGACAAGTGACACCCTCTTCAACACTTCGCAGCCGAATGGGAACCTATCGCCGACGCCGCCAGTCTGGCAGCCCGCGGCTGAGCGCTTTCCGAGAAAGACTACCGCCTGGACGGAGCCGGCGGTTTTGCCTGACCCGGGTTGCGGCGCGACCGGCTTCGGAAGCGAGGTGTACGCTGGGCTGGAATTCGAGCCCGTGCTCGGCGCAGCTGGAGCGGCTGCAATCGTCGAAACCGACGGCGAGAGCGACGGCAAGGCGCACGTCGATTTCCCGGCGTGCGATCCCTATGTGCTCAGCTGCGGCGGCACGCTGCTGCGCGCGAGCGGCGGCGAACGCACGTCGGAGACGGTCTGACACTCGAACGGGGGCGGCTTCGGCGGCGGCGTCAGCACGGCCTTCCCGCGCCCCGCTCATCAGACGGACGTCAAGGTCCCCGCCGGCGGCGGCCCGGGCGGGGGGCGCGGCGTTTCCGATGTCGCCGGCAACGCCGATCCGAACAGCGGCTACATGATCGTCGTCGCCGGCAAGACCGAACAGATCGGCGGCACCAGCGCCGTCGCGCCGCTGTGGGCCGGGCTGATCGCCGCAGTCAACGGGGCCGCGGCGAAGCCGGTCGCTTCATCCACCCGCGCCTGTATGCCGCTGCGGCGGCGTTCCACAACATCGTCACGGGCACCAACAAGGTCGGCAGCGTCGGCTACCGCGCGGCGACGGGCTGGAACGCCTTCACCGGGCTCGGCACGCCCGACGGCACGAAACTGCTGACGCTACTCCGGCAGTGACTCGCAGGCGCTGCCTGCGTTCGGCGGGCACGCCGTAGCGACCGGCGTGGCCGAAGGTCGACAAGCGGTCGTAGGCAAGTCACCGCCAAAAACAGTGGGCTTGGGCCCGGCGTGATGCTATGTAGTTGTGCCCGACGACTTCTGCGCAACGGAGGACCGATGTCGCTGCACAGCACTTACGTTGACGAGATCAGCGAAAACCTGAACTACAATGCGACGTGGCTGCCGACCACTGTGCTCGCCGTCGGCGACGTCTGCCGGTTGACCGACGGCGAGCTTCGCCGCACCGGTTCGCTCACGGACTTTGGCATCCAGTTCGCCGCGGGGCGGTCCGATGTCGAGAGCGATATGCTCTACGCGTCCGCCGGCGCCACGTCGATCCGCATCAAGGCGGCCGGCGATCCGCCGCCGCTCGGGTCGGCGCTGACGATCGAGGAAGCGGGCGTGTCGATCAACTTCAGCCGCTCGAACGCGGTCATGCTGCAGTTGAACGACTGCACATCGCACACGATCACCGATCTCCACGCCGTTGGCAAGCAGGTCCTGAAGCAGTGGTACGACGACAAGTGGCCCGCCGACTATGTCGTCATCGCGGAGGTCGTCACGGCCGGCGCGTCGACGATCGCCATCTCGAACGAGGCCGGGGCGTCGCTCGACTGCACCGTCAAAGGCGGCGCTGCGGCGGGGCCGGTGACGCTGGCGAAGGTCAACGCCGCGCTCGAGATCAAGCACCAGGACAAGGTCGGCATGCGAATCGTCTCGGCCAAGGGGCTGACCCCGCTCGTCAAGACCAGTGGCATCCGCAAGCGGCTGATTTGGCCGGACGAGTTCCGGATGACCGGCACGGCCGAATCGGCCGAGTTCACCAATGTCGACTATACCCGACTGCCGCCAGCGGCCGGGTAGCGTGAACCGTGAGCGGGGCCGACGACGCGGGCGCGACGGCGATGACCGCCGTCGGCGCGCGCATCGCCGCGGGCGAGCTGGACGCGGCC
>CAHJWT010000233.1 GCA_903643075.1 Sphingomonadaceae bacterium
GCGCCGCCCCCACCGCTAGCGGCGCCACCGCCACCCCCGCCGCCGCCAGCACCGCCACCGGCGGCGACCTTGGCCTGCGCCAGCGCCAGCTGATACTTGCCGAGCGCGCCGAGGAGCTGCTTGAGCGGCGCGGCGTCGCCGGCGGTATAGTCCTTCATGCCGGTGAAGTTCGACTCGATCGTCGTCGCCGCGATCTGCGACGCCGACCCCTTAACTTCCTTGGCCGCGAAGTTGCCCGCCATCTTGCCGAGCGCGCCACCGGGCAGCGCCGGGGCCTTGATCTTCGGCAACAGCGCGGTCGTGTTGGCGACGATGGCGTCGGTCAGCTTCTTCAGCGGCGACGCCGCCGGGTTGGCCAGCCGCGCGAGCGCCATCGGGTCGCGCGCATAGTCGCCCGGCTGCGGCGCGGCGAGGACCGCGGTCCACCGCTTGGTGTATTCGGCGGCGTAGAGCTGGCCGAGCTCGGCGGTGTCGAGCGCCGACTTCGCCGCGGCGCTGTTCCCCAGCATCCAGCGGTCGGCGTCGAGCGCCCGGCCGATGCCGGCGACGTTGGGGATGAAGCCGGCGACGAACCCCTTCTTGGTGAACAGGTACGGGACCTTGATCGCGGCAAGCTCGCCCGGGTTGGCGAACGCCGCCGCCTCGCCGGTCAGGATGCCGTCGCCGACGAGTTTCCAGTCATCGCCGGTGACCTGCTGCTTCATCAGCGCCAGCGCGCGCTCGGCGGGCGACATCGCCGCCATCGTCGCCTGGCCGCGCTCGACGAGGCTCGCGTCGAGCAGCGGCCCGGTCAGCTGGCGGCCGAAGCTGCCGGTGTCGGCGAGCAGCGCCTTGGCATGCCCGATGATCCGCGCGCGCGTCGGGGCGTTTTCCTCGCCCGGCAGCGACCGCGCGGCGAGGTCGTCCTCGAGCCAGCGCAGGATGTAGCGGTCGTCGCGCCGCGCCCCGGCGCGGTTGCCGAGCATCAGGTAGACCTTGAGCGGCTCGTAGACCGCGACCGGGTCGGTCCCCGCCGCCGTCAGCGCCGCCTCGGCGGTCGTGATCAGCCGCGGCAGCAGATAGCGCTGGAGGGCGTCGTAATAGGCGCGGCTCGATTCGTCGGCGAGGCTCGTCCGGTAGAGGCCGAAACGCTCACCAAGCGGCTTGTGGTCGGCCGCGGTCGGGCCGTACGGCAGCTTGTCGCGGAGCGCATCGAGCAGGTCGAGCGGCTCGGCCGGCGATGCGCCGAGCGACACCTTGTTGCCCGCGTCGAGGCCCGAACTGTTCCCGGCAAGCGTCGTCGCGGTCGCCAACGTCGCGTCCTGCCCGCGCGAGTTGCTGAGATAGCTCCAGATCAGCGCGACGAGCAGCAACAGCGCGAGCAGCCCGCCAGCGATTGCCGCGCCGAGCTTGAGGT
This sequence comes from Sphingomonadaceae bacterium, assembly GCA_903643075.1. Taxonomy (GTDB): domain Bacteria; phylum Pseudomonadota; class Alphaproteobacteria; order Sphingomonadales; family Sphingomonadaceae; genus Polymorphobacter_B. The sequence continues at coordinate 1,397 of CAHJWT010000233.1, forward strand.
TGCGGTCGCGCCGCCGCCGCGCCGCGTTCGGCCCGGCCAGCCCGGCCTCGGCGACGACAACGTCGGTCAGCAGCTTGTTGACGAAGAACGCGCGCGGCGACGACGGCCGCGCCCGCGTGCCGGTGCCGAGCGTCCCGCCGAGGTCGCCAAGCAGGCGGTCGAACGGAGTCCCCTGCTGGACACCGCTGGTGAAGTAGAAGCCGCGGAGGCGTGCGCCGGTCCCGCCCGCGGTCGCTCCGGCCTGCGCGGCACCGGCACCGAAGACGCCGTCGAGCAGGCGGACGATCCGCGCGCGAAGGTCGATGAAGCGCGCCGGGAAGATCAGCGCCGCGCCGCGCCGGACCGGGTCGGTCTCGGCCTGGAGCCGCGCCGGCAGGCGGTCGGCTAGCGCCTGGACGACGTCGTCGTAGCCGCCGGCGAGTTCGCCGACGCTCGGGCGGACGGCGTCGAGCGGCAGCGTGTGACCGACGACCGACCGCCGCCCCTCGACCGACAGGTCGTCGAAGAACTCGACGAAGCCCGCAACGAGGTCGGCCTTGGTGAACAGGACATAGACCGGCAGCTCGAGGCCGAGCTCGCGGCCGAGTTCGGCGATGCGCCGGCGGATGGTGACGATATGCTGGTCGAGCCCCTCGGCCGACACGCGCGCGATCTCGTCGAGGCCCATCGCGACGATGACGCCGTTCAACGGCTGCATCGGCCGCGCCTTGCGCAGCGATGCGAGGAAGCTCGTCCATCCCTTGGCGTCGGCGTCGGCGCTCGAATCCTGGCTGGTGTAGCGCCCGGCGGTGTCGATCAGCACCGCCTCGTCGGCGAACCACCAGTCGCAGTTGCGCGTGCCGCCGACACCCGCCGCCGCCTCGTCGTTGAGCAGCCGCAGCCCCGACTTCTGGATCAGCGTCGTCTTGCCCGCCCCCGGCGGCCCGATGATGACGTACCACGGCGACGCGTAGAGCGACCCCTTGCCCCCAGCCTTCGCCCGGTCGAGCGCCGCCTTCATCTTGCCCGCGATTGCCTCGCCCTCGACGTCGGCCGGCCCCGCCATCGCCGCAGTCAGCGCGCGCTCGGCACGCCGCCTGCGCCACCAGCGGACCCCCGCAACCACCGCGAAGACGAGCCAGACGAACAGGATCGCCCACCACCGGACCGGCAGCAGCGCCCCGACGAGCGGCCCGCACAGGAAGAAGACGACGAGCGTGACGAGCAGCGTCGCCAGCACCGCGAGAACCCACCAGTTGGTGAAGAAGCGTTTCACGCCAGCCATCTCATTCGCTCCGCGGCAGGACGAGTTCGACGCGGCGGTTCTTCGCCTTGGCGTCGGCCGTGTCGCCGCGGTCGACCGGCTCGCGATCGCCGCGCCCCTGCGCCGACAGCCGCGCCGCGCCGAGACTCGGCACCAGCAGCGCCTGGACCGACGCCGCGCGCGCCTGGCTCAGCTCGAGGTTGTCGGCATAGGTCGCCGCGAGCGCGCCGCGGATCGGGTCGCTGTCGGTGTGCGCGACGACGGCGATCTGGCCGGGTTCGGGCTTGAGCGCGGCGCCCGCGTCGGCGATCAGCGGCTCATAGGCGCTGGCGACATCGGCCGCGCCCTTGTCGAACATGCCCGGCGGCAGGCCGGGGCACGCGGCAATGACGAGGCGGATCGTCGCGCCGTCGTCCTTCGCCTGGATACACTTGTTGGTCAGCCGGCCCCGGACGCGTTCGAGCTGCCCCGACGGCTTGACGACATCGCCGCCGACGCGGTCGATCGCCGCCGGGGCGACCGGCGGCACCTGCCGCAGCGCGAGGAAGGCGGGGTGATCGCGGCTATCGAGGAGGAGCTTGCCGCCGAGGAAGGCGAGGAGCAGCACGGCGAGGACGACCGCTGCGACGATCGCGGCGCGGACCAGCCAGCCGAGCCGCGGCATCGGCGTCGGCACCCCGTGCCACATCGGCGACAGATCGGTTTCGGGCCGCGGGCGAATGTCGGACAGCGCGGCGTAGATCGCGCCCATCCGCTGCGCCACCTGCGTCCCGCCGTCGGGCAGCGTCCGCAGCCGCCCCATGAAGCCAACCGCGAGGCACGCGTGGTATAGCTCGAGCATCTCGAGATGCGCCGCGGGCCGGGCGAGCATCGTGTCGAGGATGGTGAAGAACTGGTCGCCGCCGAACGCCTGGCCGAAGCTGACGACAACGAGGCTCCGCCGCGGCCAGTCGCTGTTCGCCCCGCCCGGCAGGTTCTGGACGATGTCGTCGACCGTCGCCAGCACGGCGTAGCGGGCGCGCGCATTGTCCTCGCTCGACAGGCCGAGGCCGGTCAGCGTCTTCTCGAACGCCTTCGCCTCGCCGTCGGCGCGCGTCCGCAGCCGCGCGACATCGGCGACCTGGCGGTCGGCCTGGACCGCGGCGGCGAGCGCGAGCAGC
>CAHJWT010000234.1 GCA_903643075.1 Sphingomonadaceae bacterium
TTCGGCGCGGCCAGCCCGGCGAGCCCGTCGCCGGTCACGCCGTGCGCCCGCGCGAAGGCGAAGAAGGTGCGGATCGCGGCGATCTCGCGTGCGATCGACGCGTTGACGAGGCCGCCGCTCCCGTTGGCCCCGCTCCGCCGCGCCGCGAGGTAGGCGCGGAAATCGGTCAGCGTCAGCCCCGACAGCGCCGCCGCGTCGACCGCCCCGCCGGTGTGGGCGGCGACGAAGCCGACGAAGCGCTGGAGGGTCGCGACGTAGGCGGTGACCGTCAGCGGCGACAGGCGCCGGGTGTCGGTCATGCTCGCCGCCCAAGCGACGATGAGGGCGGTGGCGGGGTGGTCGGGCAGGCAAGCCGCCGGCGGGCCGTGCGCGAGAACGCCGCGACCCATGTCCTGCTACCCGTGTCATCCCCGCGAAAGCGGGGACCCATGACCTCGGACGTCCGAGGTCATGGGTCCCCGCTTTCGCGGGGATGACAATAATGAGCGCCTAAGCGCGGCGTAGGTCACAAAATGCTCTGGCCCGACTTCGCCCAATCCGCCGTGAACCCATCGAGCCCGCGGTCGGTCAGCGGGTGGCTCGCCAGCGCGCGGATGACGGCCGGCGGCATCGTCGCGACGTCGGCCCCGATCTTCGCCGCCTGGAGGACATGGACTGGGTGGCGGACGCTGGCGACGAGGATCTCGGTATCGAAGGCGTAGTTGTCGTAGATCGTGCGGATGTCCTGGATCAGCGCCATGCCGTCGAAGCCGACGTCGTCGTGGCGCCCGACGAACGGTGAGACGAACGCCGCCCCCGCCTTCGCCGCGAGGAGCGCCTGGACCGCCGAGAAGCACAGCGTCACGTTGACCATCACGCCGTCGTCGCTCAGCGTCTTGCACGCGCGCAGGCCGGCGAGCGTCAGCGGCACCTTGATCGTGATGTTGTCGCCCAGCGTCAGCAGCTTCGCCGCCTCGCGCAGCATGCCGTCGGTGTCGGTCGCGACGACCTCGGCCGACACCGGCCCGTCGACGAGGCTGGCGATCTCCGAGATGACCTCGAGGAAGTCGCGGCCCGATTTCGCGATCAGGCTCGGATTGGTCGTCACCCCGTCGAGCAGGCCGGTCGCTGCAAGCGCCTCGATCTCGGCGGTGTCGGCGGTGTCGACGAAGAACTTCATGGGTGCGGCCTTCCGGATCGCCCCCGGTCTAGGCCGTCGGCCGGGCGGCGGCTACTTCTTCTTGGCCGCCGCGCCCTTCTTGCCGAGTTCGCTCTGCCCCGCCGACGACTTGCGCGGGTTCTTCTCGCCGTCCTTGTCGGCCTTGGCGTTCGCCTTCTGCGCGGTGTCGCTGCCCTTGCCCTTCTTCTCGGCCATGTCGCGTCTCCCTGGTTGCATCATGACAATGCGACGATGCGGAGCGAGTTCCTCAGGCGCTCTTCGCGCGCATCGTCACGGGGGTGATCGAGGTGAAGTTGGGCACGTCGCCGAACACCGTCGCCGCTCCCGGCGCGCTCGTCGCCGCGGCGAACGCCGCCTCGTCGGCAAACTCGAGCGTCGTCACCGCCGCGAACGGCGCGTCGGGCTGGTCGGGGAACAGGACGCGCGCGCCGGTCATCCCGAGCGGGCCGAAGTGCTCGTGGACCAGCGGCATGTGGGTGGCGAGGTAGTAGTCGGCGTCGAACGATGCGCCGGCGGTGGTCGGATAGGCGACGACGAAGCTGGTCACGGCTGTTCTCCCCGCCGGTCATGATGGGGCGCGACCGCCGGCCGAGTCGCGCCGCCGATCCTAGCCGCCCGCGCACGCCGCCGGTAGCGGGGTCGGCCGCCGCGCCTTATCTGGACGCATGGCCCGCGTCCGTGTCCTCGTTCTCCAGCACGGCCTCGGTGCGCTCGACTACGCCGTCCCCGACGGGATCGACCTCGCCCCCGGCGACGTCGTCGAGGTGCCGCTCGGGCCGCGGCGGATCGTCGGCGTCGTGTGGGAGGCCGAGCGCTGGGCGGCGCGCGAGGTGCCCGACGCCAAGCTCCGCCCCGTCGCCGGCGTCTTCGCCGTGCCGCCGCTGCGCACCGCGCTGCGCCGCCTGATCGAATGGACCGGGGCCTATTACATGGCCCCGCCGGCGGCGGTGCTGCGGATGGCGCTGTCGGTATCGTCGGCGCTCGTCGACGCCCCGGCGGTGACAGAATACCGGCTGGCTGAAAGCGTCACGGACACGCTCACCCCCCTCCGCGCCGTCGCCGTCGACCGGCTGGCGGGGCGGCAGGGGTCGGTGCGCGAGCTGGCGCGGCACGGACAGGTGTCGGAGGGGGTGATCCGCGGCATGGTCAAGGCGGCGCTGCTGACCCCGATCGCGGTCAGCCCCGATGCACCGCCGCCGCGGCCCGACCCCGATTTCGCGCCGCCAACGCTCAGCTACGAGCAGGCGGTGGCCGCCGAGGACATCGCACGCGCGGTGGCCGAGCGGCGGTTCGCGCCGTTCGTCCTCGACGGCGTCACGGGATCGGGCAAGACCGAGGTCTATTTCGAGGGAATCGCCGCCGCGCTCAATTCCGGCGGACAGGCGCTCGTCCTCGTCCCCGAGATCGCGCTGACCGCGCCGTGGCTCGACCGCTTCGCCGCGCGCTTCGGCTGCCTGCCCGTGACGTGGCACAGCGAGATGCGCGGGAGCGAGCGCCGGCGGGCGTGGCGGGCGGCGGCAAGCGGCGAGGCGAAAGTCGTCGTCGGCGCGCGCTCGGCGCTGTTCCTGCCCTTCGCCGACCTGCGCCTGATCGTCGTCGACGAGGCGCACGACGCGAGCTTCAAGCAGGACGACGGCGTCCAGTACCACGGCCGCGACGTCGCGGTGATGCGCGCGTCGCTCGAGGAGGCGACGGTCGTCCTCGCGACGGCGACGCCGGCGATCGAGACGCAGGTCCAGGTCGCGCGCGGGCGCTACGTCGAGCTCAAGCTGCCGTCGCGCTTCGGCGGGGCGCGACTGCCGCGGCTCGACACGATCGACCTGCGGACCAATCCGCCGCCACGCGGGCACTGGCTGAGCCCGCCGCTTGTCGCCGCGCTACGCGAGACGCACGTCGCCGGCGAGCAGTCGCTGCTGTTCCTCAACCGCCGCGGCTACGCGCCGCTGACGCTGTGCCGGACGTGCGGCGAGCGGATCGAGTGCCCGCAGTGCACCGCGTGGCTGGTCGAGCACCGCCTGACCGGCCGCCTCCAGTGCCACCACTGCGGTCACAGCATCCCGGTCCCCACGCGATGCCCGGCATGTGACGCCGAACACAGCCTCGTGCCGTGTGGCCCCGGCGTCGAGCGCGTCGCCGAGGAGGTCGCGCGGGTGCTGCCCGAGCTGCGCGTGTCGTTGGTCACGTCGGACACCATCTTCTCCCCCGCCCGCGCCGCCGCGCTCGTCGCCAGCGTCGAGGCGGGCGAGGTCGACGTGCTGATCGGAACGCAGCTGGTGACCAAGGGCTATCACTTCCCCGAGCTGACGCTGGTCGGCGTGGTCGACGCCGATCTCGGACTCGCCGGCGGCGACCTGCGCGCGGCCGAGCGGACCTTCCAGCAGATCGCCCAGGTCGCCGGCCGCGCCGGGCGCGGCGCGAAGCCGGGTCGCGTTCTCCTCCAGACGCACCAGCCCGAGGCGCGGATCATGCGCGCGCTGGTCGACTACGACGCCGCCGGCTTCTACGCCGCCGAGACCGAGGCGCGCGCCGACCTCGGCCTGCCGCCATTCGGACGGTTGGCCGGGGTGGTCGTGTCGGGCGAGGACCAGGCGGCGGTGACCGCGGTCGCGCGCGACCTCGGCCGGAGC
>CAHJWT010000235.1 GCA_903643075.1 Sphingomonadaceae bacterium
CTGGCCACCGGCACCTACGTCGTCGACCCCGACCGGATCGCCGAAGCGATCATCGCCGCCGATCTCCCGTCGCCGCGGCGAACCAGATAGGCGCTGGCACGCCTCTTGCTGTGCACCCTCCGTCGCCGGGCATCCAGCGATCGGCCGCGGTCCGTTCGCCGCACGGGGGCAGGGCATGGACGCGCGGCTGGGGTTCGGGTTTCGTGGCGGCGCGCCGTGGCGCGGGACCAATGTCGACGCCGACGCGCTGATCGCGACGCACCACGGCCTCGTCCGCAAGCTCGCGTGGCACGTCCATTCGCGCGTCTCGTCGGCAATCGAGGTCGAGGACCTGATCCAGATCGGGACGATCGCGCTGATCGAGGCGGCGCGCGGCTTCGAGGATCGCGGCGAGGCGAGCTTCGCGACCTACGCAACGATGCGCATCCGCGGTGGCATGATCGACGCCCTGCGCCGCTCGGCGACGATGGTCCGCTCGGCGATCCGGCGGCGGCGCGAGTTCGGCGCGGTCCGCGCGAGCCTCGAGGGCCGCCTCGGTCGGACCGCGACCGACATCGAGATGGCGGCGGGGCTCGACCTCAGCCTCGACGTCTACCGCACCGCTGCGGGCACGACCCATGCAACGCGCCACGAATCGATCGACGACGTCTATTCGGACCATAGCGAATGGTTCGCCGACGCCTCGCCCGACGCGTTCGACCACCTCGCGCAGGGCGGGCTGAAGGCGGCGGTCAGCGCCGCGATCGCCGACCTGCCGCCGCGCGAGGCGCTCGTCCTCCAGCTCTACTATGTCGAGGAGCTCAATCTCGAGGAGATCGGCCTGACGCTGTCGGTCGGCGCGGCGCGGATCTGCCAGATCAAGAAGGTCGCTCTCGCCAAGGTCCGCGCGCAGCTGAGCGGGTGGGACGATTAAGCGGGTGGCGCGGTCAGCCCGACGGCGTGGAGGACCACCGCCTCCAGAACCATGACGATCAGCCAATGGGCGGCGTCGCGCGTGACGCCCCCCGCGGTGATGCCGCGCGCACGGAGCGTCACGACGAGCGCGGGAGCCACGAAGCCGATCCAGATGACGACCGCTGTCCCGACTGCCATCACCCACGGGTCGGCCTTGGCCGGAGCGAGGATCAGCGCCCCGGCGAGGATCGCGGCGAACCAGAACTCGGCGACGAATACCGCGAATGACCCGCGCACCGACCGCAGCGCCGGATAGAACGCCAGCCCGACCGCGATCGCGGCGAGCGTCGCGAGCAGGATCGGCACGGCGTTGTTCAGGATGTAGATCATGACGACTCCCAGGCGTAACGCGCTGACACGACCGAACGGACGCGTAGCAATGTGTCGGAGATGTTTACATTAATCGTCCAGTAATATAACGAATTCAGTCAGTTAGAAGTTGGCATAAAATGTGAATAGATCGTCTCGTCTGTGGACGGAGAACGGTCATGGTTGCCAAGAAGTTGCTTGTCGCCGCTTTAGTTGCACTCGTGCCGCTGGCGCCCGCCGCCGCTGCCGAGACGATCACGGTGCCGTTCACGACGCCTGACGGCGGGGTGACCTCCGGGCTCTACGCCGGCACCGTCCGCGTAACCGTCAGCGGCACCGGCTTCTCGCTTGGCTCGCAGATCAACGATGCCTTCTATCTCGTCGCGTCGGCGACGCACGACCCTGATTACTATCAGCTCACCTTCGATACCGTGCCGCTGGTCCCGTTCGAGCCGGCGCGCGACGCCTATCACTTCATTCCGACCGGCCTGCCGGCGTACGACCCGACGCACGTCTACTCCTTCCTGCTCGATACCGGCGTGACGACGCCGTCGGCGCTTCATTTCGGCGTCAGTGACGGTGCCTTCGGCGACAACGGCGGTGCTTACACGGTCACCGTCGGCGTTCCCGAGCCCGCCGTCTGGACCTTGCTCGTCCTCGGCTTCGGGTTGATCGGTGTGCCGCTGCGCCGCCGCGTACGCGCGCTCGCGGTCTAGCCGGCGAGCGCCTCGACCTTCGCCGCCAGCGTCAGCCAGCGCTCTTCGGCCGCGGCTTGCTCCACGCGCGCCGCGTCGGCGGCGGCGGTGATCCGGGCGAAGCGCGCCGGATCGCGCGCGTAGAGGCCGGGGTCGGCGAGCGACGCCTCGGCGGCGGCGATGCGCACACCCATCGCGTCGATCTCGCCCGGCAGCGTGTCGAGTTCGCGCTGCTCGATGTAGGTCAGCTTCACCATCCGGCGCGGGGCCGCGGCCGCCGCTTTGGCCTGCGCCGCCGGCGAGCGGGCGAGGAGGGCGACTTCGTCGCGCTTCGCTTCCCAGTCGGTGTAGCCGCCCGCGACGACGTCGGCCCGGCCCGATCCGTCGAGCACGACGACGGCGGTGACCGTCCGGTCGAGGAAATCGCGATCGTGGCTGACGATGAGGACGGTACCGGCATAGTCGGCGATGACCTCCTGGAGAAGGTCGAGCGTCTCGAGGTCGAGATCGTTGGTCGGCTCGTCGAGGATGAGGAGGTTCGACACCCGCGCGAACTCGCGGGCGAGGAGCAGCCGCGACTGCTCGCCGCCGGAGAAGGTCTCGATCTTCGCGTCGAGGACGTTCGGATCGAACAGGAAGTCCTTGAGGTAGCCCGCGACGTGCTTGCGCTCGCCGCCGACGTCGACCCAGTCGCCGCCGTCGGCGAGGACGTCGCGGACCGTCTGCCCCGGCACCAGCCGCGCGCGCTTCTGGTCGATCAGGATCGCCTCGATCGACTTCGCCCGGCGGATGCGGCCGGCGTCGGGCTCGATCTCGCCGGTCAGCAGGCGTAGCAGGGTGGTCTTGCCGGTGCCGTTGGCCCCGATGACGCCGATCCGGTCGCCGCGCTGGACGCGCAGGCTGAGGTCCTTGATCAGCGTGCGGTCGCCGAACGCCTTGGTGACGTGTTCGGCGTCGATGACGACCTTGGTCTTCGCGTCATCGGTCGTCGTCGCCAGCTTGGCGACGCCCTGCGGCCCGGTCATCGACTTGCGCAACTCGCGCATTTCGCCGAGCTTCGCCAGGCGCCCTTGGTTGCGCTTGCGCCGCGCCGTCACCCCACGCTGGAGCCAGTGGAGTTCGGCGCGAAGCTGATTGTCGAGCTTGTCGGCGCTTTTCGCCTCCTCGGCGGCGACGGCGTCGGTCCACGCCTCGAACCCGCCAAAGCCGATCTCGGCGCGGCGGACCATGCCGCGGTCGAGCCACAGCGACGATTTGGTCAGCCGCGACAGGAAGGTGCGGTCGTGGCTGACGAGAACGAAGGCCCCGCGGAAGCGCTGGAGCCACGTCTCGAGCCAGACGATCGCGGCGATGTCGAGGTGATTGGTCGGCTCGTCGAGCAGCAGCACTTCGGGCTCCTGCGCCAGCGCGCGGGCGATCGCGGCGCGGCGCTTCTCGCCGCCCGACGCGGTCGCGCCGGGCCGGTCGAGGTCGATGCCGAGCTGGTCGGCGATGGTCTCGACCATGTATTCCTCGGGCGCGAGGTCGCCGTGGAGGGCGAAGTCGCGCAGCGTCGCATGGGCGGCGACCGGCGGGTCCTGGTCGAGGAGGACGACGCGCGCGCCGGGGCGGATCGTGCGGCGCCCCTCGTCGAGGTCGGTCCGCCCGGCGAGGATCTTGAGCAGTGTCGTCTTCCCCGCGCCGTTGCGCCCGACCAGCGCCAGCCGGTCGCGCTCGCCGACCGCAAGGTCGAGCCCGCGCAGCAGCCACCCGTTACCCTGGACGAGACCGATCGATTCGAGCGCGAGGACGGGTGCGGGCATCGGGGGCATGTAGGGACGGGGA
>CAHJWT010000236.1 GCA_903643075.1 Sphingomonadaceae bacterium
CAGGACGCCACGTGCCGCGACCATGCCGTGGATGTCCTCGGGGCTGGTCTCGGTGCGGACGAGGATGACGTCGTCGCCCAGCCCGGCGCGGCGTTCGGCGGTCTCGCTGTCGAACACCGCGACGCCGCTTGCCGCGCCGGGGCTCGCCGGCAACCCCTTGGTCAGCACGTCGCGCGGCGCGGCCGGATCGAGCGTCGGGTGGAGGAGCTGGTCGAGCGCGGCGGCGTCGACGCGGAGGATCGCCTGTTCCGGCGTGATCAGCCCCTCGTCGGCCATGTCGACCGCGGTCTTGAGCGCGGCCTTCGCCGTCCGCTTGCCGCTCCGCGTCTGGAGCATCCACAGCTTGCCCTGCTGGACGGTGAACTCGATGTCCTGCATGTCGCGGTAGTGGCCTTCAAGCAGGTCGAAGACCTTCGCCAGCTCGGCGAACACCGCCGGCATCGCCTCCTCCATCGATGCGGCCCGCGCGCCGGCCGCCTCGCGCGCCGCCCGCGTCAGGTACTGCGGGGTGCGGATGCCGGCGACGACGTCTTCGCCCTGGGCGTTAATCAGGAACTCGCCGTAGTGCGCGCGGGTCCCGGTCGACGGATCGCGGGTGAAGGCGACCCCGGTCGCCGACGTCGGCCCCATGTTGCCGAAGACCATCGCCTGGACGGTGACGGCGGTCCCCCAGCTTTCGGGGATGTCGTTGATCCGGCGGTAGACGCGCGCGCGCTCCGACCGCCACGAGCCGAACACCGCACCGATCGCGCCCCACAGCTGGGCGTGGACGTCCTGCGGGAACGGCGCGCCCTGCTCGCTCTCGACCTTGGCGAGGTAGTCGGCGACGAGACCTTGCAGGTCGGCGGCCGTCAGTTCGGTATCGAGGGTGACGCCGCGGTCCTCCTTGAGGATCTCGAGCGCCTCCTCGAAGAGGTAGTGGTCGAGGCCGAGGACGACGTCGGCGTACATCTGGATGAAGCGGCGGTAGCTGTCCCACGCGAAGCGCGCGTCGCCGCTGACCTTGGCCAGCCCCTCGACGGTCGTGTCGTTGAGGCCGAGGTTGAGGACGGTGTCCATCATCCCCGGCATCGACACTCGCGCCCCCGAGCGGACCGAGACGAGTAGGGGATTGTCGGGATTGCCGAAGCCGACGCCGGTCACGGTCGCCTCGATATGGGCAATGCCGGCGGCGACCTCGGCCTTCAGGCTGTTGGGGAAGGTCTCGCCGCCGTCGTAGTAGACCTGGCACATGCTTGTCGCGATGGTGAAGCCCGGCGGGACCGGCAGGCCGATCGACGCCATCTCGGCGAGGTTCGCGCCCTTGCCGCCGAGCCGGTCCTTCATCCCCGCGTCGCCGTCGGCGGTGCCGCCGCCGAAGCGGAAGACGAACGGGTCGGCGGCGAGGGCGGGCGGGGCAGCGGGGGCGGTAGCCATCGGCGAAATCCAACAAAGTACACAGTGAAGTACACGTCGGTGACGTAATTTCTTTAATCTTTCGGCAGCATCTCAGTCCTGCAGCTTCGAGAAATCGGCGACGGTGTGGACCGCGGCGCGCAGCCTGGCGAGGAGCGCCAGCCGGTTGCGGCGAACCGCCGCCTCGTGGGCGTTGACCGTGACATGGTCGAAGAAGGCGTCGACCGCCGGCCGCAGCCGCGCGAGCGCGGTCATCGCGGTCGTGAAATCCTCGGCGGCGACGGCGGCGGCGGCCTCCGGCACGGCGGCGTCGAGCGCCGCGGCGAGCGCGACCTCGGCGGGTTCGGTCAGCAGTTCGGGCACGACCTCGCCGTCGCTGACGCCGGGCTCCTTGCCTTCCTCGATTCGCACGATGTTCGCCCCTCGCCGATACCCCGCGAGCAGACTAGCACCGTCGGGGGTCTGTAGGACAGCCTGAAGCGCGCGCGCGCGCGCGACGAGCCGGACGAGGTCGTCCTCGCCGCCGAGCGAGAAGACGGCGTCGATGACGTCGGGGCGGATGCCGGCGTCGCGTTGTTGGACTTTGAGGCGGTCGGCGAGGAAATCTACAAGATCCCCCTGCGTCTGACGGAGACCTTGACTGGCGATTACCGCGCTCGTCAGAGCTTGCGGAATAGTCGACGGCAGCCTTAATTTCCGTTCTATGACATTGTTGTCGGGCATTCCTTGCATCTTGAGGGCAACCAAAAGTTCGTCGTCAACAAACTCTAAGCTGCGAGGCCACGATGAGAGATCGGAATGAAAGCTGAAATCAAAGACGCTCAGCTTATCAATCGCCAAATAAATCGTTAACATTATTTCGCGGCTAGTAAGCCAAGCAATCTCGAAGAGAGATAGTCGTATATTGCGATCAAGAACAATCCGAATGACACCCAATGCTGCTCGGCGAACCGCATACGGGTCACGAGAACCGGAAGGTCGTTCATATATAGTGAAAAACCCAATCAGCGTATCCAGCTTATCCGCCAGCGCGACTGCCACCGTCACCGGCTCGGTCGGCACCGTATCGCTCGGGCCGACCGGCTTGTAGTGGTCGCGGATCGCGGCGGCGACGCGGGGGTCGAGGCCTTGCGCCGCCGCGAGATGGCCGCCGATGATGCCCTGGAGTTCGGGGAACTCGCCGATGGTGGCGGTGACGAGGTCGGCCTTGCTGAGGCGCGCGGCCTGTTCGGCGAGGGTGGCGAGTTCTTCCCTCTCCCCTTGAGGGAGAGGGACGGCACGGAACGCGCCAGGGTGCGGGTGAGTCGGCGGCGCCAAACCCTCGGACTCACCCTTACCCTGGTCGCGTGAAGACGCGACCTGTCCCTCCCCCTCAAGGGGGGAGGGACGGACGGCGTCTGATTCAATCAGCCAGCGGGCGAGCTTCGCGACGCGGTCGACCTTGTCGGCGACGGTGCCGAGCTTCTCGTGGAAGACGATGTCGCCCAGTTTGGCGTTGAAGCCGGCCAGCCCGCCGGCCTTCACCCGCGCCACGTCGGCGTCCCAGAAGAACTTCGCGTCGGCCAGCCGCGCCGCCAGCACCTTGCGGTTGCCGGCGACGACGCCCGCGCCGCCGTCGGCCGCGTCGAGGTTCGCCACGCAGACGAACGCCGGGGCCAGCGCGCCCTCCGCGCTGGCGCAGGCGAAGTACTTCTGATTGGTCCGCATCGTCAGCTGGACGATCTCGCGCGGCACGGCGAGGAACGCCGGCTCGAAGTGCCCGAGCAGCGGCACCGGCCACTCGGTCAGCCCGGCGTTCTCGGCGACGAGGCCGGGGTCGGCGACGAGGCGCAGCCCGGCCGCCGCCGCGGCCGCCTCGGCCCCCGCGACGATGACGCCTTCGCGCTCGGCGGGATCGAGCATGACGTGGGCGGCGCGGAGCTGGTCGGCATAGGTCGCGGCGCTCGCGATCTCGACCGGGCCGGCCGACATGAAGCGATGGCCGAAGGTCGTCCAACCGCTGGCGACGCCGGCGGCGGTGAAGTCGACGACGGTATCGCCCAGCAGCGCCACCATGCCGGCGAGCGGCCGGACCCAGCGCGGCGCGGCGGTGCTGCGCGACGCCTCGCCCCAGCGCATCGACTTCGGCCAGTCGAAGGCGGCGACGACCGTCGGGATCAGCCCGGCGAGGATCTCGGCCGCCGGCCGGCCGGGGGTGCGGATCGTCGCGTAGAGGAAGCGGCCCTTCGGCGTGTCGCGCTCCTCGAGCCGGTCGCGCGTCAGCCCGGTCGACTTGAGGAAGCCGGCGACCGCCCCCTCGGGCGCGTCGGCGCGCGGGCC
>CAHJWT010000237.1 GCA_903643075.1 Sphingomonadaceae bacterium
CCCGCCACACAGCCGACGGGGCCGATCGCGACCCAGCCGGCGAACCCGCTCGCCGTCGCCCCCGACGGCGCGGTCGTGCCCGCGGTCGGCGGCGCGGGGCAGCTGCGCGACTGCAAGGCCGTGCTGACCGAGACACCGCGCATCGCCATCGTCACCCCGCGCCTGTCGGGGTCGATCAATCTGAAGGGCGCGCGGCTCGACGATCTCGTGCTCAAGGGCTACCGCGAGACGATCAAGGCCGGCTCGCCCGACGTTCGCCTGCTCGCGCCGAGCGGCTGCCCGACCGCCTACTTCACCGGCTTCGGCTGGACCGGGACCGACGCGCCGCCGGCCGACGCGGTGTGGACCGCGAGCGCCGGCCAGCTGACCCCGGCGACGCCGGTGACGCTGAGCTACACGACGCCGCAGGGAACGCGGTTCGAGACCGTGATCGCGGTCGACGCCGACTACCTGTTCACCGTTACCCAGCGCGTGACCAATCCCCATGCGGTGCCGCTGACGCTTCGCCCCTACGGCCTCGTCAGCCACCTCGGGGAGGGGACCGAGAAGGACGCCGGCAACCTCCACGTCGGGCCGCTCGGTGTCGTCGACGGGCGGCTGAAGGACAGCGAGGTCGCGTACAAGAAGCTGCGCGACGACGGCGCGCAGTCGTTCGCCACCACCGGCGGCTGGCTCGGCATCACCGACAAATACTGGGCGACGGCGCTGATCCCCGACCAGAGGACGCCGGTCACTGCGCGGTTCTCCCTCGCGCCGGCAGCGGCGCAGAACGGCCCCTCGTCGGGCGACCGCTTCCAGACCGATTTCCTCGCGCCGGCGGTCGGCATCGCGCCGGGGGCGACGGTCACGACGACCGCGCACCTCTTCGCCGGCGCGAAGGAGGTCAAGCTGATCTCGCGCTACAAGGACGCGCTCGGCGTGCCGCTGTTCGACCGGATCGTGTCGTGGGGCTGGTTCTGGTTCATCGCCCAGCCGATCTTCCTGCTGCTCGACTTCCTGTTCCACCTGTTCGGCAACTTCGGGCTGGCGATCATGGGGCTCACCTTCATCATCCGCCTCGTCATGTTCCCGATCGCGGCGAAGCAGTTCGCCAGCATGAACAAGATGAAGCTCGTCCAGCCCAAGCTGAAGGAGCTGCAGGAGCGCTACAGGGACGACAAGCCCAAGCTCCAGACCGAGACGATGGCGCTCTACAAGAAGGAGAAGGTCAACCCCGTCGCCGGGTGCCTGCCGGTCGTCCTCCAGATCCCGATCTTCTACGCGCTCTACAAGACACTCCTCGTCTCGACCGAGATGCGCCACCAGCCGTTCGTGCTGTGGATCAAGGACCTGTCGGTCGCCGACCCGCTGACCCCGGTCAACCTGTTCGGGCTGCTGCCGTTCACCCCGCCGGCGATGATCGGCATCGGCCTGCTGCCGATCCTCCTCGGCGTATCGATGTACGCGCAGCAGCGGATGAACCCGCCGCCGGTCGATCCGGCGCAGAAGCAGATCTTCGCGCTGATGCCGTGGGTGTTCATGTTCATCATGGCCCCGTACGCGGCGGGGCTGGTGGTATACTGGATCACCAACAACTGCCTGACGATGCTCCAGCAGTGGGTGATGACGCGGCGCTCGCCCGCCCCGGCGACACCCGTCGTCGCCAAGTGACCGGCGGCGGCGGGGCGGTCGAGGATCCGAAGGCCCATGCCTACCGCGTCGAGACGGCGCGGCGGGTGTTCGCCGGCCCGATCGAGTTCGTCCTGTCGGCCCCCAAACTCGAGTTCCTGCCGCCGCCGACGGTGCCCGAGATCGCCTTCGCCGGCCGGTCGAACGTCGGCAAGTCGTCGCTCTTGAACGCGCTGACCGGCCGCGCCGGGCTGGCGCGGACGTCGAACACCCCGGGGCGGACGCAGGAGCTCAACGTCTTCGATGTCGGGGAGCCGCGCGCCTTCCGCCTGATCGACATGCCTGGCTACGGCTTCGCCGAAGCGCCGAAGGACGTCGTCCGGCAGTGGCAGGCACTCGTCTTCGACTATCTCCGCGGCCGTGCCGTGCTCAAGCGCGTCCTCGTCCTGATCGACGCGCGCCACGGGGTGAAGCCGGTCGACACCGAGATCATGGGCCTGCTCGACAAGGCGGCGGTCAGCTACCAGCTCGTCCTGACCAAGGGCGACAAGATCAAGCCGACCGCGCTAGCGGCGACGGCGGCGGCGGTGGCGGCGGTGGCGGCAAAGCACCCGGCGGCGTTCCCCGTGGTGTTGGCGACGAGCGCCGAGAAGGGGGAGGGCATCCCCGACCTGCGCGCGGCGGTGGTGGCGGCGGTCGGCTGATCCTTGACCAAAGAAAAATTGGTCGTGTCATCCCGGCGCAGGCCGGGATCCATCAACTCAAACGTCGGAATTGATGGATCCCGGCCTGCGCCGGGATGACCGCAATAAAGAGGGGGGGTGGCGATTTCTGACAAGATCTATACCGTCTACATCATGGCCAGCCGCCGCCACGGCACCATCTATACCGGCGTCACCTCCGACCTGCTCGGCCGCATTCACCAGCATCGTGCCGGGGCGCTCGGCGGCTTTACACGTCGCAACGGTATCAAGCGGCTGGTCTGGTACGAAACGCACACGTCGATCGAAGCGGCGATCACGCGGGAGAAGCGCATCAAGGCGTGGAAGCGCGAGTGGCGGATCAATCTGATCGAGGCGACCAACCACGATTGGTCCGATCTAGCGGTCGGGTTTGGTTTCGAGCCTCAGTCGGAAAGTTGACCACGAGTCGCCATGTTGTCATCCGGGCGCAGGCAAAGACCCATCAACTCCGATGTTCGAGTTGATGGGTCCCGGCCTGCGCCGGGATGACAATCATCGGGGAGGAACGCACCATGCGACTGATCATCGGCAACCGCACTTACTCGTCGTGGTCGCTGCGCGGCTGGCTGGCGTGCAAGCAGTCGGCGCTGCCGTTCGACACCGTCGTCGTCCCGATGGATACCCCCGAATGGATCGACGGGTCGGCCAAGGGCCTGCTCCCGGCGGGCAAGGTGCCGGTGCTCTACGACGGCGACATCGCGGTGTGGGACAGCCTAGCGATCGTCGACTGGCTCGCCGACAAGGTGCGGACGGCGCGGATCAGCCGGGGGCACTTCTGGCCGGGCGACCTCGCCGCGCGGGCGCTGGCGCGGTCGATGTGCGCCGAGATGCATTCGGGCTTCACCGCGCTGCGCAATGCCTGCCCGATGAACCTCCAGCGCGACTATCCGGGCTTCGTCGCCGCGCCCGAGGTGCTGGCCGACCTCGCCCGGATCGACGCGCTGTGGACGACGGCGCGGACCAAATACCATGCGATCGACGAGGCGCACGAAGGGCCGTTCCTGTTCGGCAGCCTCTCCGCCGCCGACGTGATGTTCGCCCCTGTCGTCACCCGCATCAAGACCTACGGCCTCGCCGTCGGCGAGGTCGCGGCAGCGTACGTCGCCGAAATGCTCGCGCACCCGTGGATGACCGAGTGGACCGAAGCGGCGCGCGCCGAGACCTATCCGTTCACGCGGCCGTACTTCGCGCAGTTCGGCGACGGCGTCCCGGCGGGTTGACCGGTCCGGCGGTCGGCGCGACCGACCGAGCTTCTAGCGCGGTCCGCGCGTCCGCACCGGATTGACGACGACGCGCGGATCGCGCGCCGGGCCACCGCGGCCATAACCGCTGCCGCCGGCCGGTGTGCGGC
>CAHJWT010000238.1 GCA_903643075.1 Sphingomonadaceae bacterium
GGCCCGAGCCGGTCGAGACGACCGAGGGGCAGGGGTCGCCCGGCGGCCAGACCGACCCCGCCTATCGCGGCGGCGACAACGACAACGCGACACGCGAGGCCGCCAAGCCGGCGGCGGCGACGGCGTCGGGCTTCGTCGCCAACGACTAGCCCACCGCCTGCGCGACCAGCGCGTGCAACAGCGTCGTCGCGACCGGGTCCGCCCCCGGCGTGTCGGCCGACAGGCGGAACGTGGTCACGACCGCCTTGCCGCGCCCGAACCAGCGTTCAGCGACGATCGCCGACGCGCGGTGGCCCCAGCCGACGACGAGGCCTGCGGGGACGTGTGCCTCGTGCTCCCACGGCTTCATGCCGGTCAGGACGAGGTGCGGAACGACGCGCTCGAACGACAGGTCGAACATCGGGCCGTTGCCGGGATGGCACGGGATGTCGGCGAACATGCCCGTCCGCGCCAGCCAGCTGAACGCGGTGATCCAGTCGCCGCGGAGCATCCCGTCGCGGCTTTGCGCGAACAGGCCAGGGAAGGCCTGGTCCATGTGGTACGGCACCGGCATCAGGCTGGGCGGCTCGTCGGTGCGGAGCCAGTGCGACGGGCCGTCCTCGACGACGATCAGCGCGCGGTGGCCGCGGCGGACGCGTTCGACCAGCGCGGTGTCCATCCCCCGCGCGACGGTCAGCGTCGCCGCGTCGGCCGAGGCGGCGAAGGCGTAGCCGAGCGCCGCGAAGCGCTCGCGGAGAAACAGATCTTCGGTCCACAGCCCGGTCACGGTGGGTAACGGCGCCGGCGGATAGACGCTCAGCGCCTCGTAGTTGCGCGCGACCACGTCGCCCTTATGGTCGCGCAGCGTCAGCTGGAGCGTGGCGGCGACCGCGGCCGGCACTTCGGGCAGGACGACGTCGATCCCGGGAACGGCGACCACGCGGTTCGGACCCGTCGCCGCGACCGGCACGCGGCCGCCGAGGCCGAACGGCTCGAGGCTCCACTCGAGCACCGCGTCGGGTCCGACGAAGCCGCCGCCGGTCGGGACCTGCGGCGCAAGGTCGAGCGCCTCGCCGGCCCAGTAGCCCCAGCGCCGGAAGCCGGGGACGACGACGACGTCGGCGTTGACGTCGGCGAAGGGGGCATGGAACGCGCGCAGGTTGCGCTCCATGTCCATCAGCCCGTTGGCTTCCCAGTAGATGTCGGTCAGCTCGGTGATGACGTAGCCCTGGATCGACGGCCGGCTGCGCAGCTTCTCGATCTGGTACTTGAGGCCGGTGAACTGGTACCACTGCGTCGCGGTGATGAAGGCGTCGAAGCTGCCGAAGGCGCGGTCGAGAAAGAAGCTGCGGTAGCGCTGCTCGAGGCCCTTGGGATAGGCGACGCCCTCGCCCCACTGCGCCCCGGTTTCGAACCACCATGGGTCGACCGTGCCGCCGCGGCGAAGGTCGCGCGGGTGCGGCAGGCCCCAGACGCCGAACTCGGAGCAGACCAGCGGCTCGTCGCCGCGGCGTTCGGCGTCGCCGTAGGGGCTGAAGGTCCAGTCCTCGCGCGCGGCGAAACGGTCGGTCAGGTGATCCCACTCGCCGCGCCGGTCGGGGACGCCGCGATAGTAGTGATAATCCTCGATGTCGGTCTTGACGTGGAAGTTGGGGAAGCACGCCGAGTTGTCGACCGCCAGCCGGCTCGGGTCGTGGCGCTTGAGCCAGTCGTACTGGTCGATCAGCCAGCGGCGGTGGTCGGGGTCCTCGGTCAGCCGCGTCCCCCAGTCCTCGTTGATGATCGTCCACGCGATGATCGACGGATGGTGGCCGTCGCGCGCTATGATCCCCTCGGCCGTCGCCCGCGCGCGTTCCGACGCCTTCTCGGAGAAGCGCTCGAAGTTGGGGAACTCGGTCCACACCAGCAGGCCGAGGCGGTCGCAGACGTCGTAGTAGAGCGGGTCGGGGACCTTGATGTGGCAGCGGACGGTGTTGAGCCCGAGCGCCTTCGCCTTGCGGAACTGGTCCTCGAGGTAGGCGAGGTTGGGGACGGTGTAGAGCCCCTCCGGGTAGTAGTCCTGGTCGAGGGCGCAGCGCATGTAGAACGGCTGACCGTTGAGCAGGAACTGACCGTTCTTCGTCGCGAAGGTGCGGAAGCCGAAGCTGCGGATCTTGACGTCGCGGACCGCGGTGCCGTCGACCAGCTGGACGGTCAGCGTATAGAGGTTCGGCCGGTCGGGCGACCACGCCGCCGGATGCGCGACGGTCAGTCCGACGGGAACCAGCGCCCGGCCGTCGCAGTCGACGCGGATGCGGACGCTGCTGCCGTCGGGGCCGGCGACGGTGGCGACGAGGGTCGCGCCCCCCGCCCCCGGCGACACCGCGACCGAGACGCCGACCGCGCCGCTGGCGAGATCGCTGCCGAGGACGATCTCACCGAGGTGGGCGAACGGGCGGCGTTCGAGCCACACCGGCTGCCAGATGCCGCCCATCGGGCCGTACCAGCTCTGCTTGCCGTGGGGGATTTCCTGGAACGGGTGGTCGGGGAACTCGGCGCGGTCGTTCGACGGCAGGGTGACCTTGACCTCGAGGCTGTTGTCGACCCACAGCGCGCCCTCGTCGAGCGCGACCTCGAACGCCAGATAGCCGCCCTCGTGGACCGCGATCCGCCGGCCGTTGACGAACACCTCGGCGAGGTAATTGACCGCGCCGAAGCCCAAGACAACCTCGTGGCCGGCATCGCCGTGCCACTTGCGCGGCACGGTGAAGTTGCGCCGGTACCACGTCACCCCCTGCGTCTCGCGCAGGTCGTCGAACTGCGCCTGCCACACGCCGGGCACCTGGATCGCGCGCCACGTTTCCTCGCGGTCGAGGCGGAAGTCCCACACGCCGTCGAGCGACACGCGCTCGCGGGCCGGATCGGCGCGCGGCGGCGCGGGGCGGGGCGGGAGGGCCTGGGCAGTGGGAATCGACGTCATCGGCCGACGCTAGCAGTGCGACCGCGATGGTCTAGCGCGAAAGCATCCGAATATAGCCTCGGGCCCGCTCGCCGACCTCGGCCGCGTCGCGACCGGCGGCGTAGAGCCCGCCGCCGAGGCCGAAGCCCGCCGCGCCGGCCGCGGTCCACGCTGCCATCCCGTCGGGCGTGATCCCGCCGACCGGGAGGACCGGCACACCTTTCGGCAGGACCGCGAGATGCGCCTTGAGCACGGCCGGCGATGCCGCCTCGGCCGGAAACAGCTTGAGCACCTGCGCGCCGGCGGCAAGTGCGGCGAAGGCCTCGCTCGGGGTGAAGTAGCCCGGCGCGGCGACCATCCCGGCGGCGACCGCGGCGGCGATGACTGCGGTGTTCGCATTCGGCGCGACGACCAGCGTCCCCCCCGCATCGGCGACGCGGCCGACGTCGGCCGGATCGACCACCGTCCCCGCGCCGATCGTCACGGCGTCGCCGAAGCGCGCCGCCAGCCGCGCGATGCTGACGAACGGATCGGGCGAGTTGAGCGGCACCTCGATCACCCGGATCCCGGCGTCGACCAGCGCCTCGCCGACCGCAACCGCCTCGTCCGGGGTCACGCCGCGGACGATCGCGACGAGCGGACACCCGGCGAAATGCATGCGGTAGGTGTCGAGGGCGGTCATAGTGGGGTTCCAAGCGTCCGGGCGATCGCGATCATCCCGGCGACGAACGCCGCGTCGCCGTCGTGCTCGACGGCGACCCG
>CAHJWT010000239.1 GCA_903643075.1 Sphingomonadaceae bacterium
CCGCGATCTCGGCCGCCGCGGCCGCACGCACGACGCTCGCCGGCCCGACGCACCACCAGCCCGCGCGCTCGGCATGCCGCAGCTCGACGGTCCGGGCACCGATCGCCAGGAGCCGGAGGTTCGGCCGCGCGCCCGCTTGATCGACCACTCCGCCTCCCTTCGCCCGCCCGCCGCCGTCAGGCGGCCGGGGGCGCCTCCATGGCCTCGCGCATCCGGGTGGCGGTGAAGGCGTAGACCGCCTCGCCGTGCCCGCCGGCGGCGATCTCGAAGCTCTTCTCGGTCAGGAAGCACTCGTCGAACGTGACGGTCATCTGCTGCCCGGAGTGGACCAGCTCGGCGATGATCTGGACCGCGTCGGCGATGCCGAGCGCGTCGAGCGCCGCCGCGGTCGAGGCGACGCGGAGCTGCCCCTCGATCACCTGGCCGCCCGAGACCATCCCGATCCGCTCGTTGGTGCCGAGGCCGAAGACGTTCTCGCGCGCCTGGGTGCGGCGGTAGTCGAGCGAGCGCACGCCGTCGACCGCCTTGCCGGCGATCTTCACCTGGCTTTCGTTGGCAGCGAAGATCGTCGCCATCGTGGGCTCCCTGCTCAGTTGCGGACGCGGATCGTGGCGTAGATGAAGTCGATGCTGCGCACCGGCCGCACGGCGATGTCGACGCGGACGATGCCCTGCGCGAAATCGAGCTGGGTCGAATAGACGTCGACGGTGAAGGCGGGCGACGTGCCGTCGGTCGACGGCACCAGCGAGCCTTCGCGCTCCATTCGCGTGAAGGTGCCGACGAGCTGTTCGCGCAGCGCCAGCCGCGCCCCGGCGGTGTTCAGCTCACCGATGAAGTTCTCCGAGATGTCCTTGGTCTCGCGGATGCAGATGTCGGCGACGCGCGTCACCGAGATCTGGTCGCCCGAGGTGTCGAGCCCGCGCAGCACGATGACGCCGCGCCCCATCCGCTCCTGGACGACGCAGAGGTTGGTCGTCGCGCCGAGCAGCCGGTTGAGCTCGCTGTCGCGGAAGTGCGCGGGCGGGAGGCCGAACAGCGGCACCGGCTTGAAGGTCGGCGCGTCGCGCGGGCTGAGCCGCCCGACTAGCCCGGCGACCGCGCCCGCCGCGCCCGGCGGCGCGACCAGCACGAAGCGGCGGCCCCGGACCAGTGCCGAATGCTCGCGGATCTGGTCGAGGCTGGCCGCCTCGGCGGCGGTGATCGAGCCGAAGGCGATGCGCGGCGCGGCAACGTCGGCCATCGCCACGGCGTGCGCGCCGAGCGCCTGATGGATGGCGCGGACGTCGTCGTCGCTCCGTCCCGGCTCGATCGAGGCGAGAACGATGTCGATGCGCGGATCGTCGGCGAGGCGGTCGATCGCCTCGGCATAGTCGGCCACGCCCGGCGAAGTGCCGTCCTTGAACTCGACCGGCTGCGCTGTCGCCGCCGGCAGGCGGTCGGCGGCGCGCGAGGGCAGGGGGACGAAGCGGACGAAGCGGCTCTCGCTCGCCAGCACCGCCGGCAGGAAGCGGGCGTCGTCGGGATCGTCGCCGAGGCCGGTGAACTCCTCCTGCAATCCGTGCTGGAAGACGCGAACGGTGATCGTGCCGTCGCCGGCCTTGACGACCTGAACCGAAAGCCCGGTCTGGTCGACATCGGGCGCGGCCCGCATGGCGAGGAGCTCGCGCTCGCCCGGGGCGGGTTCGGCGAGGCGGATCTCCTGCTTGTCGGCGAAGACGTAGGTGCCCTCGCGCGGCAGCACGCCGGCGAAGCCGGGATCGACGGCGACGACGAGGCTCGACCGGGCGTTGATCGCGGCGAATAGGTCGTCGGCCTGGCCCGGCGCGATCTGCAGGTCGGCGAAGCTCTCGATCTCGCGGCCGGCGCGGAGCAGCCGCAGCGTCACCCGGACGACGGCGTTGCTGGCGTCGGTGACGACGCGGATCTCGGCGCGGAGGTCGTTGCCCGAGGCACCGTTCGCCCGCGCGCGGAGCAGCACCACCGGCTTGCCATCGCCGTTGAGCAGCGTCGCGCTCGCCCGGCTGCCGCCCGCCACCGGCGAGACGACGATCTCGCCCGCCCCGTTGCCGAGCGCGTGGCCGGCCTCGGGGATGCTCGTCATGGTGCCCGGGCCGAGCGCGTCGCGCAGCTCGGCCATCTTGGTGAAGCCGATCACGCCCGCGGTCGCCGGCGGCCGGTCGACGATGCCGGCGATGCCGATGATGCCCGAAGTCGCCGGCAGCGGCGGCAGGACATCGAACCGCGTTTCGACGCGGACCCCAGGAACGACCAACGCGGGCATAAGGCTTTCCCCACCGTTCCGACCCGCCGGATAGACGAGCCGCAATCAGTTACCTTGCGACGACTTGATTCGGGTGGAGCTTATGGCCCAAAGCGCCGCGCAGCAATCGCCTTATCCAAATTTTCGTGGCAAGTCCGATCCAGGCGTCGTCCGGTGGTCTGTGCCGATCGCCCTGCCGCTCGTCGCGAACGATGGTGGACGCCTGCCGTGCATTCGTCGCTCGTGGACGGACGGCCAGTTCCCTCGTGCTGCTTCCCAGGGTCTACGTCGGCGACGACACCAAACGTCTACACGCGAACGTTAAGGTCGCGGCGGCGGCAAAAGCCGCGCTGCGCGCATCGGTGGCGGCGATGCGGGCGTTGAGCAATTGGCGCTCGACGACCAGGACATCGGTGGATGGATGAGGCACGCCACAGCGGATGCGGCCGGGCACCGCCTTCACCCATCAGCGGTCGAACCACAGGAGATCGATCGCCCCGGCGACGAGGATGCCGACGCCAAGGTAGGTCAACAGGGGAAAAGGCAGGATGCCGCCGAGCCGAGCGAATGCGAGCCGGACGACGACCGCGATGATGACGGCGACGAGCGACAGCACCAGCCATAGCGGAACGAACAACCCGGCCACGACGACGGACGGTGCCCCTTCGACCGAGAGTGGCCAGAAGCCCCGCGACCGGCAGGTCCAGCACCGAATTCAGGATGATGAGGACAGACGTCAGGTAGATCGCGCGGCCGCGAGATCGGAGAAGAGGCGGGCCTGCCGCGAGCGGGCATCACGCCCCGTGGCGAGGACGACGACGATCGCGACCGTCCGCGCGCCGATCAGCCACCAGACCACAGCAAAAGCGCGCAGCCAAACGTCGGTATTGCCAGCCACCCCGATCACCCCGGGCAGCGGCGACGTCCCACGCCACAACAAGTAGCCGCCGATGACGATCAGCAGCACGACCTCGCCGATCATCCGTACCGCGACCGCTCGCTTGCGGACGACAACGGCTTTGCCGAGATCCCGGCCAAGGAGGCAATTATCTGGTTGGGCATGACGATATTGGGTTTGATGTAGCGCTTTTTATTGCTTGGGTCGCTTGCAAGTCCTTTAGTCGATCGGCCGCGATCGTTTCAGTCTTAGGGATACTCTTTTTTGTTACGCTACACTTGCTCCAGTTCTGCAAGTAGTCTCTGACCGCCTACCACTTAATCTAGGCTCAGGGCCTATTAATCGGCTTGGGGAGGTAGCGATCGGTTGATTCAATGACGGGTGAGGAGGCGCTGTCATGGGTGATCTGATCTGGCTGTCGGTGGCGCAGATGCGCCGGATCGAGCCGCATTTTCCGTTGTCGCACGGCGTGCCGCGGGTCGACGACCGGCGGGTGATCA
>CAHJWT010000240.1 GCA_903643075.1 Sphingomonadaceae bacterium
CCGCCCCGCGCGGACCAGCGCGGCGGCGAAGCGCGCGGTCAGCGCGGGAGCGCCGACGACGGGAACGACATCGGCGCGGACGCGGCCGAGGCCGGTCCGCACGTCGGTCCCGATCAGCAGCCCCGAGACGTACGACGCGGCGTGGACCGCCTCGGCCCGACCGAGGACGACGCGGGCGCGGGCGCTGAAAAGCTCGGCGGTGAGGTCGGGGCTGGCGAGCGCATGGTCGACGCCGGCGAGGAAATGCTCGTCGACCGGCGCGGGGTGGGCGAGGAGGTCGGACAGGATCGATTTGTACGCGAGCGCGGCGAAGACGTCGCCGGTCATCACCGTGCGGAAGCGCGCGATCGCGCCGCCCGCCATCTCGACCCACTTGGTGTGGGTACCAGGATGGCAGACGAGGCCGTCGCAGTCGACGCTCGCCGCCCCGCACGCGCCGAGGAGCTGGACCTCCTCGCCGCGCATGACGTCGGCGAAGCTGCCGTCGACGAACGATACGCCGGGGACGATACCAACGTCGGGTTCGACCCACGCCACCGCCGCCGCGACCGCGGCGAGCGTCGCCGGCGCGGCGACGTAGGGCACGTCGCGCCAGCCGCGGTTCGACCCGATCATGCCCGCCATCAGCACCGGCACGCCCCCGGCGCGGTCGCGGAGGTCGGCGACCGCGGCGGGGAAGTCGGCGCAGGCCAAGATGCCGAGGTCGTCGCTGAGCAGGTGCTCGGCCGCACCGCCGGCGATCCGCCACGCGCGGCGGTTGGTCGTGCCCCAGTCGACGGCGACGAACGCCTCCATCAATGCGACTCGCGGGTGACGGTGCTGCCCGACTTGCCGACGAGGAAATCGAGGTCGGCCCCCTGGTCGGCCTGGAGGACGTGGTCGACGTAGAGCTTGTACCAGCCGCGGTCGTACGCCGGGGGCGTCGGCTGCCACGCCGCCGCACGCGCCGCGAGCTCGTCATCGGACACTTCGAGCGTCAGCGTCGCGTTCGCCGTGTCGAGCGCGATCATGTCGCCGTCGCGGACCAGCGCCAGCGGCCCGCCGACGTGCGCCTCGGGCGCGCAGTGGAGGACGACGGTGCCAAACGCGGTGCCGCTCATCCGCGCGTCGCTGATGCGGACCATGTCGCGGACGCCGGCCTCGAGCAGCTTCTTCGGCAGCGGCATGTTGCCGACCTCGGGCATCCCCGGATAGCCCCGCGGCCCGCAGCCCTTCAGCACCATCACGCACGACGCGTCGATGTCGAGGCCGGGATCGTCGACGCGGGCGTGGAAATCCTCGATCGAGCCGAAGCACACCGCGCGGCCGCGATGCTGGAGCAGCTCGGCCGTCGCCGCGCCCGGCTTGATCACCGCGCCGCGTGGGGCGAGGTTGCCCTTGAGGATCACGAGGCCGCCCTCGGCCATCAGCGGCTCGCCGGTCGGGCGGATGACGTGCGGGTTATCGTTGCGCGCGCTCGCGGCGACCTCGCGCAGGCTGAGGCCCGCCACCCCGACATGGTCGAGGTTCAGCCGGTCACCCAGTTCGGCAATCACCGCGGGGACGCCGCCGGCGTAGTGGAAATCCTCCATCAGGTACTTTCCCGACGGCATCAGGTCGACGATCAGCGGGACGCTGCTGCCCAGCGCCTGCCAGTCGGCGAGGTCGAACGGCACCCCCGCCCGCCCGGCGAGGGCGAGGAGGTGGAGGACGGCGTTGGTCGACCCGCCGATCGCGGCGCAGACCTTGACCCCGTTCTCGAACGCCGACCGGGTCAGCACGTCGTTGAGCCCCGCGCCGGCCATGACCAGCTCGACGATGCGGTTGCCGGTGCGGTGCGCCATCGCCTTGCGCCGCGCGTCGACGCCGGGGATGGTGCCGTTGAACGGCAGGCTGAGTCCCATCGCCTCGAAGATGCACGCGAGCGTCGACGCCGTCCCCATCGTCATGCACGTGCCGGGCGAGCGACTCATGCCTGCCTCGGCCGCCATGAAGTCGGCGTTCGACATCGTGCCGGCGCGGACCTCCTCGCTAAACCGCCAAACATCGGTGCCGCTGCCGATGTCCTGCCCGCGAAACTTGCCATTGAGCATCGGCCCTGACGACACCAGCATCGCCGGCAGCCCGACCGATGCCGCCCCCATCAGCATCGCCGGCGAGTTCTTGTCGCACCCGCCGAGGAGGACGACGCCGTCCATCGCATAGCCGCGGATCGACTCCTCGACGTCCATGCTCATCAGGTTGCGGAACAGCATCGCGGTCGGGCGGATCTGGGTCTCGCCAAGGCTCATCGCCGGGAACTCGAGGGGGACGCCGCCAGCCTCCCATACCCCGCGCTTGACCCCCTCGGCGATGTCGCGGAGGTGGCTGTGGCACGGATTGAACTCGCTGAACGTCTGGCAGATGCCGATGATCGGCTTGCCGTCGAAGACGTGGTCGGGCAGCCCCTGCGCCTTCATCCAGCTGCGGTGGATGAAGCCGTCGCGGTCGCGCTTGCCGTAGGTCGCGGCGGAACGGAGGGGGCGGGGGGTGTCGGCCATGGTCGCTCCAACGATCGGCAGGGTCATAGGCCCGCACCATCTTACTTGTCATCCCCGCGCAAGCGGGGACCCATCCCTCAGGCCGCAGGAGATCGGTCCCCGCTTTCGCGGGGATGACGGCAAGAGTAGTGAAGATAGATGGACGACGTGATCGAAGGCCCCGGCTGGCGCTGTCTATGGGACGTACGCTGCGAACTCGGCGAGGGGCCGATCTGGGACCCGCGCCACGGCGTCGTCCGCTTCGTCGACATCGAGGGCCGGCGCATTCACTGCCTCGACCCCGCGACCGGCGAGCGGCGGAGCTGGGACGCGCCGTGCCGGATCGGCTCCATCGGGCTGCGCGGGCGGGGCGGACTGGTTGCCGGGACCACGCAGGGGTTCGCGCTAATCGACCCCGACGTGGGAACTTTCGACCCGATCGGCCATCCCGAGCCCGACCTCGCCGACAACCGCTTCAACGACGGCAAGGTCGATCCCCACGGCAACTTCTGGGCGGGGACGATGGACGACACCAAGCGCGCGCGGTCGGGGGTGCTCTACTGCCTGCGTCCCGACGCGACGTGGCGTGCGATCGACCTCGGCTACCGCATCACCAACGGGCCCGCGTTCAGTCCGGACGGGGCGACGCTGTACCACACCGACACTCTCGACCGGACGACCTACGCCTTCGCCCTCGCCGCCGACGGGACGCTGTCGGACAAGCGGGTGTTCCGCGTCTGGAACGACGTCACCGGCAATCCCGACGGCATGACCACCGATGCCGGCGGCAACCTGTGGATCGCCTTCTGGGGCGGGTGGTGCGTCCGCCGCATATCGCCGGCGGGCGACGTCGCCGCCGAACACCCGCTGCCGGTGGCGCACGTCAGCAGCGTGGCCTTCGGCGGCACGGACCTCGGCCGGCTGTTCGCGACCAGCGCACGCCAGGCATTGATCGCCGCCGATCTCGCCGCGCAGCCGCTCGCCGGCGGGCTGTTCGAGGTGCTCGGCCACGGCGCGACAGGACTGCCGGGCGGCGTCTTCGGTGGCTGACGCCGCCGCCGTCGTCGCCGCGCTGGGCCTCGCGCCGCATCCCGAGGGCGGCTGGTACCGCGAGACGTGGCGCGCCGCGGCGGCCGCCGGCGAGCGATCGGCGGGG
>CAHJWT010000241.1 GCA_903643075.1 Sphingomonadaceae bacterium
CGGGGGCGGGCGACCCTCCCGCCCGAACCCGTCCGACGGCGCGGCTTTGCCGCGTCGCCCGCCTGTCACCCCGCCGACGGATTATCCGCCAGCCACTCCCCCGGCGTCTGCACCGCGACCTGCGGGAACAGCGCGCGCATATGGCCGGTGTTGAACGTCACGATCGCCGTCGCGCCGTACAGCACCCCGGTCCGCCCGATCAGGTAATCGTACAGCCGCGCCCCGATGCCGATGTCGGCGAAGCGCCGGATCGAGTCGATCGTCTGCTCGGCGGTCATGGCAACCATCTTTGTTGATCTTTGCAGATCGTAGAGGAGATTGCGTACCCGTGTCGCGTCGATACCGTATGCCCCCGGACCGCTGCGCCGCGTCAGCGTAACGAAGGCTTCGGCATAGCTGTGCGCGGCAACCATCATCGGTGGCAGCGGGTCCAGTCCCAATAAGCCGAGCGCAGCCTTATTGTGCGGATGGTTGCCGACCAGAGCGGCAACAATGACGTTCGAGTCAATCAGAATCAATCGCGGATGCCGTTGCGCGTTTCCTCGATCGAAGCCTCAACTTGCTCCACCGTGAGATACGGAGCGTCGGTCAACACCAGCAAGCGCCCAACTCGCTTCATTCCCGGGGGCACCTCGTCGGCGAGCGGCATCAGCGGAGCATAACCGGCCAGCGCCTCCTCGACGATCGTCGTCGCCGCCATGCCGGTGCGTTGGACAAGTTCATCGAGCCGCCGCCGCGCACGATCGGATCGAATGTTGACCTGGGCAGGACGCGCGGAAGCCATGCCTGCTTGTATAGCCGTACGAACGCCGTGTCTAGCCTGCTGCTACCGCGTCGGCACCGGCTCCGCCCCGGCATAATCGTAGAACCCGCGCTTGGTCTTGCGCCCGAACCAGCCCGCCTCGACGTATTTCACTAGCAGCGGCGCGGGGCGGTACTTGGAGTCGCCGGTCGTGTCCTGCATCACCCGCATCACGCTGAGCAACGTATCGAGCCCGACATAGTCGGCGAGCGTCAGCGGCCCCATCGGGTGGTTCGCGCCGAGCCGCAGCCCGGCGTCGATATCGGCGACCGTGCCGACGCCGTCGCCCAAGGCAAAGATCGCCTCGTTCATCATCGGGCAGAGGACGCGGTTGACGATAAACGCCGGCGCGTCGGCGGCCTCGACCGCGGTCTTACCGAGCTTTGCGGCGAAGGCGTGCATCGCGCTCGCGGTTGCGTCCGACGTCGCGAGCCCGCGGATGATCTCAACCAACGCCATGATCGGGACGGGGTTGAAGAAGTGGACGCCGACGAAGCGATCGGGCCGGTCGGTCGCCGCCGCCAGCCGGGTGATCGAAATCGACGAGGTGTTGGTCGCGACGAGCGCGTCGGGTTTCAGCCTCGGGCACAGGTCGGCGAAGATCTTCGCCTTGACGCCCTCGTTCTCGGTCGCCGCCTCGATGACGAGGTCGGCGTCGGCGAACGCCGCCGGATCGGTGGCGAGCGCGATCTGCGCCAGCGCCGGGTCGACGGCGTCGGCGGCGATCGTCCCCTTCTTCACCGCACGCGCGAGGTTGGCGCCGATCGTCGCCTTCGCCGCGTCGACCCGGTCGCGGCTGACGTCGGACAGCACGACGTCGTAGCCGGCCAGCGCCGCGACATGGGCGATGCCGTTGCCCATCAACCCCGCGCCGATGACACCGATCGTCTGCATGGTCGTTTTGCCTGTCGTTGCCGGTCGCATCGACCGCTACACGGCGGCGTTGCCGGGCGGCAAGCAGGTTCGCGCCCGGATCGGGGTCGCGCCGGAGCACCGCCGCCGCTACACCGTCGGCGGTGACGCTCTACCTCCCCATCGCCGAGCTGTCGGTCAACTGGCTGATCATCGTCGGCCTCGGCGGGCTGGTCGGCTTCCTGTCGGGAATGTTCGGCGTCGGCGGCGGGTTCCTGACGACGCCGCTGCTCATCTTCTACGGCATCCCGCCGGCGGTGGCGGTCGCGTCGTCGGCGACGCAGATCACCGGCGCGAGCGTCAGCGGCGCGCTCGCCTACTGGCGGCGCGGCGGGGTCGACCTCAAGATGGGCGGCGTCCTCGTCGCCGGCGGCTTCATCGGGGCAGGGATCGGCTCGGTCGTCTTCCGTTGGCTGCAGCAGCTCGGCCAGATCGACGTGACGATCAACCTGGTCTACGTCGTCCTCCTCGGCACCGTCGGCGGGCTGATGCTGCGCGAGGCGGTCGGCGCGCTACGGCGGACCGCGCGGGGGGCACGGCCGGCGCGGCTCCACCAGCACAATCCGGTCATCGCCGCGCTGCCGTGGAAAATGCGCTTCTACCGCTCGGGCCTCTACATCTCGCCGCTGGCGCCGCTCCTCCTCGGCGCGGTCGTCGGGATGCTGACGGTCATCATGGGGGTCGGCGGCGGGTTCATCCTCGTACCGGCGATGATCTATCTCCTCGGCATGTCGGCCAATTCGGTCGTCGGCACGTCGCTGTTCCAGATCGTCTTCGTCACCGCCGCGACGACCATCCTCCATTCGGTCGAGGCGCAGACGGTCGACATCGTCCTCGCCGGTCTCCTCCTCGTCGGCGGGGTCATCGGCGCGCAGCTCGGCGTTCGCGCGGCGCAGAAGGTGTCGCCGGTCCGCCTCCGCCTCGGCCTCGCGCTGCTCGTCCTCGGCGTCGCGGTCCGCCTCGCGATCGGCCTGACGCTGACCCCCGACGAGCTCTTCACCGTCTTCGGCCCGGCATGACGGGGAGGCTAAGCCTCGCCCTTCCTGGCCTGATGCTGGCGGTCGCCGCGCCGCTCCATGCTGCCGCGCCGGTGCGGCTGATCACCGACATCAGCCAGAACCGGATCGACATCGTCTACACCTTCAAGGGCGCCGAACTCCTCGTCTTCGGCGCGATCCAGTACCCGCGCGGCGCGGTCCCCGACGAGCGCCCCGGCCTCGCCATCGTCGTCCGCGGCCCCGCCGAGCCGATCACCCTGCGCAAGAAGGCGCGCGTCGCCGGCATCTGGATCAACACCGACAGCGTCCGCTTCGAGACCGCGCCGGGCTTCTACGCGGTCGCTACCTCGGCCCCGATCAAGACGCTGGTCGATGAGCGCAACGCGTCGATCTGGGAGATCGGCGTCGACTACCTCCAGCTGTCGCCGACCACCGGCGACGCGGGCGAGATCGGAACCTTCACCCACGGCCTCGTCGATCTGCGCCGCCGTAGCGGGCTGTGGAGCGAGCAGGAGGGGCGGATCGGGATCACCCAGAACATCCTCTACCAGGCACGGATCGCGATCCCGAGCGCCGTCCCGGTCGGCGCGTACACCGCGGAGATCTACCTGATCCGCCATGGTCGGGTGATCGCCCGCGCGGCGACGCCGATCACCATCGACAAGAGCGGGTTCGAACGCTGGGTCTATGTCGCGGCGCAGGATCACGGGCTGGTCTACGGCGTGGCCGCCGTCGCGCTCGCGTTGCTTGCCGGCTGGCTCGCCGGACTGATCGTCCGGCGGACCTGAGGGTCAGTCGAGGTCGAGCTTTGCCCCGACGGACGCGCGGGTGGCGGCGAGAAGCGCCGTCGCCGCGGCGTCGGGCAGGACGCGGGCGAGGGCGACCGCGCCGACCAGCTCGGCGACC
>CAHJWT010000242.1 GCA_903643075.1 Sphingomonadaceae bacterium
GGCGGCCGGACGCGCCTGGCGGCGTCAGACCGTGATCGTCCGCCGCGCCGCCCGCGTCGCATCGGCGGCGTCGGCGATGGTGACGACGATCGGGCTCGCCGGCAGCGGCGCGGTGAAGCTGATCGTCGCCGTGCTGCCAGCGACGACGATGTCAGCGACGCCGGCTGGCAGAGTGGAAGGGCGGACGAGCGTCGTGCCGTCGCTCGCGGTCAGCACCACCGGCCCCGCCGGGGCCGCCGCTGCGCCGTCAAGCGTGAAGTGCGGGTCGACGGTGATGGTGGCGGTCACCGACACCGCTGTCGCCGCCGGGCCGACCCTGACCGTCACCGTCAGGCTGGCGCTCGCCTCCGGCGGCTGGTCGGCGGGCAGGCGGACGCCGAGGATGCCGCCGTCGCCGAGGAAGGCGGTTGTCGGGGCGTCGATCGCCGCCGGCACGCCGTCAAAGACCGGGACCAACGGCGGCGTGCCGGCGAAGCTGGCCATGGGCGGCGTCGGCGCGATCGCGGCCGGGATCAGCAGGAACAGCGTCTCGCCGGGCTTGACGTTGGTCGCCGCCGGCGTCGCCGGGGTGGGGGCCGGGCCGCGGCGGAAGGGCAGGGTGGCGACGACCACAACCGCCAGGCGACGGACGGCGACGTCGATGTCCGCCGGCAGGTGGAACGGCCCGATCGCCTCGCCGTACCCGGTGGACGCGGAATAGCTGTAGAAGCGGCTGATCTCGACGTCTTCGGCCGGGGCCGGGGCCGGCGGCGAGACCGTGCCCCGCGCGGTGATCGTCAGGCCGGTGGCGTCGAGCAGGGTGCCGGGCTGGCCGACGGTGGCGCGGTAGACGCGCGCGCCGCCGGGATCGACGGTGAAGGTCATCCGCTGGAACGGGATCAGGCTGAGCGGGGCGGCGTCGGCCACGGCCAGCCCGGCGGCGGCGACGGTGACGTCGGCCGGGGCAACGTCGAAATAGAAGCGCGGATGCGCGGTGACGAAGCCTTTGACGAGGGGCACGCCGTCGACGAAGCCGCTGTCGTCCTTGTCCTGCGCCAGCACGCCCTCGCCCTTGCCGTCGAGCTGGGGGCTGGTCACCCGGTAGGCGGCACCGGCGGCGGAGGGACGGGTGAAGGCGAAGCTGAATCCGGTCGAGCGTTCGAGTTCGGCCGATACCGGCAGCCACGCGTTCGGCCGGATGGCGGTGAAGCTGCCGCTGGCGTCGGTCACCGCCAGCGCCGCCGGCACCGGCGGCGTGCCGGGGCCTGACGCCATGGTCAGCGTTGGCCCGAACGTCGCCATGCCCGGCGCGTCCTGCCGGTTGACGCCGACGACGCTGCCGTCGATCGGCTTGCCGTTCGCGTCGACGACGCCGGCCCGGTTGTCGCGCGTGCCGCCGGACAGCGTCACCCAGTAGCGGCCGATGTCGCCGATCACGGTCGGGCCGTCGTGGAGCGAGCCGAGCGGGGTGTAGGTGTCGCCGCTCTCGCGCGACGCCTCCTGCTCCATATTCGAGAGGTAGCCTTCGTCCTTTCCGAGGCGGCGGAAGGCGTTGTCGAGGAAGAAGTAGCCGGGGAAGGCCGCCGACCAGCTCTGCGTCCCGAACAGGTAGCGGGCCGACCGCGCCAGGATCCGGCCGGCGGTGCCCGGCTTGTCGTCAATCTTGCTGTCGGTGAACTGGCCCCACGGGTCGTGAACGAACTGCAGCCAGCCGACATTGAAGTGGTCGATCAGCCAGCTGTCCCACCAGCGGTTCGGATCGTTCGCCGCGAGCTTGGCGATGAAGAACTCGTTCGGCTGGCCCGCCGGCAGCAGCATCGAATCTTCGATCTCGGCGGTATCGCCGTCGACCGCGGTGACGATCGAGGTGTTCTCGACGCCGGTCGCCGAGCGCACCTCGATGCGGTCGCCGACGACGAGCGTCGGCTTGTCGGGGCCGGTGAAGCGCAGCCGCGCCGGTCGGTCCAGATCGGGCATTGTCGCGGTAAAATGATCCTT
This sequence comes from Sphingomonadaceae bacterium, assembly GCA_903643075.1. GTDB lineage: Bacteria > Pseudomonadota > Alphaproteobacteria > Sphingomonadales > Sphingomonadaceae > Polymorphobacter_B. The sequence goes on from CAHJWT010000242.1 coordinate 1,978, forward strand.
CCGGCCGAGCAGGCCCGACCCCGGCGAATAGATCGAGACCTCGACGTCGATCGGCCCAAGGCCGCTGCTGTCCCACGGCAGCGTCGGCGTCGTCAGCGTCACCTCGTTGTCGGCGACCAGCCCGGCGCTGCGGACGACGACGTTCTCGCCGAACTTGACCGCCACCAGCGTGCCGGGGACGATCCCGGCGAGCGTGTCGCCGGGATGTGCTGCGAGCGTCGTGCGATTGGCCGCGAGGCTCATCGTCGCCTTGCCCCGCGCCCGGTTCTTGAGCAGCGTCGTCACCCACGTCACCAGCGCCGCGACGCCGCCCCAGCCGGCCATGCTGGCGTAGTTCATCGATCCGCCGATCGTCAGGAACGACAGTCCGCCGAGGATGTCCTTGAGCCATTCGGCACCGCTGCCGCTCAACTGGTGGCGCACCATCACCGGCGTGGCGCTCTTGCCGTCCCAGACCCCGCGCGTGATGATGTCCGTCTTGGTCCTGTCGGTCAGGTGCGCGACCGCGCCTGCGACCGCCGTGCCGATCTTGACCGTCACGGCGCGCTGGTTGCGCGCCACCTGGACCACGCTGTCCGCCTCGAACGTGCCGCTGTCGAGGATGAGGTCGCCGTCCTTCAGCGTGCCGCCGGCGTAGGGTCCAAACTTCGGTCCGCCGGCCGCCGAGAAGTCCTCACCCAATTCGAGCATCCACAGCGGGAACAGGGTCAGCAGCAGCGGGCCGAGCTTGGCCGACTGGCGGGTGTGGAACAGCTCGTGGTCGATCACCGCCTGGCGGCGGGTCAGTTCGAGCCCGGCGTTCTCGTGGTCGCGGGGGATGCGGACGCTGCCGGGGAGGACCTCGCCGGCGACGCTCGTCGGTCCGTCCGTCCACGCCGCCACGACCGCCGACGACATCCCGATCAGCGTCTGCGCGACCGCGAGGTCGTTGATCGTGAGCGTCAGGCCGTCGCTGCTGAAGTCGGCGACGAACTGCCCGGTCGACGACAGCTTCAGGATGTCGACGCTGCCGGCCAGCGATCCCGCGCCGGCGAGTTGCACTGTGTGCGCCTGCGCAGCGGCGACGACCTGTGCCGGCGACACGCCCGCGCCGTCGATCACGGCGATGAATGTACCGCTGGCGAAGTCCGCCGCCTGCCAGACGTCGAAGGTGATCGCGCCACCGATCGCGGTCGTGCCGTTCAGTCCGAGCCGCGCGCCGCCGGTGCCGGGGTCGCTCGCAGCGAGGCGAGTGACGGTGATGGTGGTGGTGGTGGTGGTGGGGGGGATGATGGCCTCGGCCCCGTCGCCGGTGATCGTCGCGCCGGCGACGGCGACGACGCGGTAGAGGCGGAGGTTGCCGCCGGTCCACGCCACCATGAACAGGTCGCCGACGACGAAGCGGGGCAGGTCGACGTGGGCGGCGGCGATCAGCGGCCGCACCTGGACGGTCCGGTCGCCGACCCGGTCGGCGTCATAGCTGAACGGCTCGGGCTGGAGCGCCGCCGCCTCGATGCCGGGGCCGGTGACGGCGACCGGGCGGTGCAGCGTCACGGTCAGCCGCATCGTCCCGATCTGCACCGGCACGGCGGTGCCGCCGCTCGGCCCCACCATGACCAGCGAGCCTGGTGCCGGCACGACCGTGGCCGGCGCGCCTGGGGA
>CAHJWT010000243.1 GCA_903643075.1 Sphingomonadaceae bacterium
CCGGCGTCGCCGGCGGCGCAGCGACGGTTGGGGAGCCGATGACCACGGTCGCGGCCAGGGCCGTCCAGAATGGGCGCATCGGGCGGGTCTCGTGGTGTGATCGAAACCTAGTGCCGGGCGACTGAAGCGGCAGTGAACGACCGCCGACGATGCCCCGGCGACGCCTTGACGGCCGAGGTGCGCGGTCGATAACCTGCGGGCAAAGCCGGTTGGCACGGCGCGACGCAGAGGAGGCAGGCGTGGCGAAGACCGACAAGCGCGCGACGATCGCCGGCAGCGACCGCGGCGCCCCGCTCCACGACGCGGCCGCAATCGGACCGGTCCCCGACGACGAGCGCTTCGAGGTGACGATCCGCGTTCGCCGCCGCGCCCCGCTACGCTCGCCGGCGACCGAGGCGGCCTTCGTCGATGCCCGGCCGGCCGCGCGGACCTACCTGTCGCGCGAGGACTACGCCGCCGATCTCGGCGCAAGCCCGGAGGACCTCGCCGCGGTCGAGGCCTATGCACGGTCGCAGGGCCTTGTCGTCGTCGACGCGAGCCCGGCGCGGCGCAGCGTCTTCGTCTCGGGCACCGCCGCCGCCTATGGCAAGGCCTTCGGCGCACAGATCGCGCAGTACGAGCACGACGGCGGCACCTATCGCGGCCGCACCGGGGCGCTGACCGTCCCAGCCGCGCTGGCTCCGCTGGTTGAGGGCGTATTCGGCATCGACGACCGGCCCGTCGCCATGCCGCACTTCCAGCTTCGCCTGCCGCCGCCCAGCTTCGGCATCGCCCCGCACGCGCCGGCGACGGCATCGTTCCTGCCGACCGAGCTGGCCAAGCTCTACGCCTTCCCCGACGCCGACGGCCAGGGCCAGTGTATCGGGTTGATCGAGCTCGGCGGCGGCTACCGCAAGGCCGACATCAACGCCTATTTCGCCAAGCTCGGCCTGAAGTCGCCCGATGTCCGCACCGTCCGGGTCGACGGCGGCCGCAACGCGCCGTCGACGGCGCAGTCGGCCGACGGCGAGGTCATGCTCGACATCCTCGTCGCCGGGGCGATCGCGCCCAAGGCCCGGATCGCGGTCTACTTTGCGCCGAACACCGACAAGGGTTTCCTCGACGCGCTGACGCTGGCGATCCACGACACGACCAACAAGCCGTCGGCGATCTCGATCAGCTGGGGCAGCGCCGAGGCCAACTGGACCGACCAGGCGAAGACATCGTTTGACGCCGCGCTCCAGACCGCCGCCGCGCTCGGCGTGACGGTCTGCGCTGCCGCCGGCGACAACGGCTCGGGCGACGCCGTCGCCGACGGCAAGGCGCACGTCGACTTCCCTGCGTCGAGCCCGTTCATGCTCGCCTGCGGCGGCACGCGGTTGCTCGCCTCGGCGACGGCGATTACCGCCGAGACGGTGTGGAACGTGTCGACCGCGAGCGCGACGGGCGGCGGCGTCAGCGACTTCTTCGCGCTTCCCACTTATCAGGCGAAGACGAAGGTGCCGCTGTCGGCCAACGGCGACGGGCGCAAGGGCCGCGGCGTCCCCGACGTCGCCGCCGACGCCGACCCCAACACCGGCTACCAGATCCGCGTTGACGGGCAGGACCTCGTCATCGGCGGGACAAGCGCGGTCGCTCCGCTATGGGCAGCGCTGGTCGCGCGGCTCAACCAGAAGCTCGGCCATCCCGTCGGCTTCCTCAACCCGATCCTCTACGGGGCGAAGGTCGGATCGAGCGGCTTCAATGACGTCACCGTCGGCAGCAACGGGGCATACAAGGCGGGCAAGGGCTGGGACGCGTGCACCGGCTGGGGATCGCCCAACGGGACGAAGCTCCTCGCCAGGCTGTAAGGGTCAGCGCACCTCGGTATAGAGATACTCATGCTGGCTGTCGCGGATGGTCAGCGTCCGCGCCCCGCCCGACTGGCCGATCACCGCGTCGACGCCGATCCCGCCGGGACCGATCGAGACGAGCGACAACGTACCGTCGGCGTTCTTCCGTGTCGCCACCGGCCCCTCGATCGCGCCGGCCTCGATCCACTTGGCTCCGTCGCGGTCGCTAAGGTCGATGACGTTGCCGAGGGTCGCGTCGCGGTACTTCGGCGCGAGGGCCGCGAGCGCGGCCGGGTCGCCGGGGACGGTCAGCCGCGCCCGCCGCGCCGTCGCCTGCGCCTTCAATCGCGCCGCGGCGGCGTCGACCTCGCCCGCCGCCTCGGGCTTGCCGTCGTAGACGACCTCGAGCAGGCGGCGGAGGAAGGGGCCGAGCATCGCCGGGCCCGAGTCGGCGTTGGTCAGGATCACCGCGCCGATGCCTGCCTGCGGCAGGACCCACCAGTCGCTGTGGAAACCCTGCAGCGTGCCGCCGTGGGTGACGACCTCGGCCCCGTCGACGATCTCGTCGAACAGGCCCATGCCGTACCATGCGTCCTCGCCGGTCGGGACGCCGCGCTTGCGCCGTTCGAGCAGGTTCGCCGCGCTGACCACGCGCCGGCCGTCGGGGGCAACGCCCTGCGACAGTTCGAGCTCAGCATACTTCGCGACGTCGGCGGCACTCGACCACGCCCCGCCCGCTGGGCGGTAGGGGGCGATCAGGTGGTTGAAGTGGTTCGACATCAGGACGATGTGGCCGTCGAGGTCGTAGCCGTGCGGCTGCGCCGCGTCGCCGCCCTCGCCAATGGCGCGGTCGAAGGTCGTGTCGCGCATTCCCAGCGGCGCGAAGATGCGTGTTTGCATCGCCTTGTCGTACGCCGCACCGACCTCCATGCCGGGGTAGGCAAGCGCGCCGCCGACGTAGCCCGCCGCCGACGCCATCAAGTTGTTGTACTGGAATAGCTCGCCAAAGCCGCTCGTCGGTTGCGTCTCGCTCAACTGGCGGAAGGTGTCGGACGCCGGCGCGCGGCCGTCGGCGAGGATGAAGGCATAGTCCTTGCGCGGCAGGCCGGTGCACGCGCAGACGAGGTGGCGAACCTCGGTCGCGCGCGTCGTCGCGTCGCTGCCGAGGCGGAACGACGGGTAGAGGTCGGTGACCTTCGCATCCCAGCGGAGCTTGCCCTCGTCGGCGAGGACGGCGAGGAGAAGCGTCGTCATCCCCTTGGTGTTCGACGCGATCATGAATTTGGTGTGCGCCGTTACCGGCTCGGGCGAGCCGAGCGCGCGGACGCCGTAGCCGCCCTCGTAGACGACGTGGCCCCGATCGATCAGCGCGATGCCGACGCCGGGAACGTCGAGGGTCTTTGCCGACGCCGCGACGAAGTCGCGCAGCAGTGCGATGCGCTCCGGCGTCAACCGGTGCGGCGTCCGGCCGGCGAAGGTCTCGCGGATATAGCCGGCCGGGCGGAGGCTGTGCACGGCGAGATCGACCGCGGCCGCGCGCTTGTTCCATGTCGCGTCGGCCCCGTTGACGAACGCGACCGTCCATGCCGCGCCGTGGCGGAGCGCGAGCGCGGTCACGATCGCGCGCTCGCCCGGCGAGGTGTCGTAGACGATCGCGACGCGCTCGTCCCACCCGTCGAGCGCCGCCTCGGGCGCGGCGACCCGGACCGGGCGTAGCGCGGACGACGTGTAGAGCGGCCACGCCCTCGCCGCCG
>CAHJWT010000244.1 GCA_903643075.1 Sphingomonadaceae bacterium
CGGTCGCCGAGGGTCTCGCCGTGCTCGGTCCCGCCCCCGCCCCGCTGGCGATGCTCCGCGGCCGCCACCGGGTCCGGCTGCTCGTCCACGCGCGGCGGAGCCTCGACGTCCAGGGGGTGATCGCGGCGTGGCTCGAAGGCGTGGCGGTGCCGGCGAGCGTGCGGGTGACGGTCGACATCGACCCGTATAATTTCTTGTAGTCGCCTATCCCTCCCCCGAGGGGGAGGGGAAGGTTAGACACCCATCCGCTGCAGCTCGCGCTGTCGGTCGAGCCACTGGTGCTTGAGTGCTCCGCCGACGTGGAGGACGAACAGGACGTACAGGGCATAGGCGAACGCCGCGTGCCAGCCGTAGAACACACCGTGGAGGCGCTCCTTGTCGGGCTGGGCGGTGTCCATGATCCAGCCGATCCGCGGCACCTCGAACAGGCCGAACCACGTCAGCGGATGCTCGGGGGCGAGCTTGAACGCGCTGTCGTGCATGTAGCCCGACAGCGGCAGGCCGACGATGACGACGTACAGCGCGAAGTGGGCGAGATGGGCGGCGGTGATCTCCCACCGCTTCTGCCCGGCCGGCGGCGGCGGCGGGGCGTGGGTCACCCGCCACAGGATGCGCATCGCGGCGAGGCCGAGGACGGTCAGGCCGATCGACTTGTGGAGGTCGATCGTCGGTCGCGTCCAGCTCTCGGGAAAAGTGTCGATCAGCCAGATCATGACGACGTTGAGCGCGATCAGCGCCGCGATCGTCCAGTGGAAGACGATCGCCGGGCGGGTGTAGCGGTCGGGCAGGGTCATGGCGGGTTCATTCCGGGTGGGACAACGGGTCATGCCACGGGCAGCGGGCGCGCCGCTATAGCCAGCCTGTCGCGCCGACTTCAAAGGGCCCTCGCTTGACCGTCGACCCCGTCCTTCGCGCCAACTCGCCGCGCTACACGCCCGAGCCGACGCCGTGGCCGAGCGTCGCGATCCACGGTGGGGTGACTTTACTGTGGCTGGTGCTGTTCGCCAGCGCGTTCGTCTTCTCGGGCGTCTTCGCGTGGAGCGTCGGGCTGGTCTACGTCGCCTACGACACCGTACTTCTCGCCTTCACCTTCGTCGCGACGTGGCCGCTGCGCCGCCCCGCGCCGGCGGTACGGCCGGCCCGGCCGGCGAGCCTCGCGGTGATCGTCGCGGCGCACGACGAGGCCGACGTGCTGCCGGTGACGCTCGCCGCGATGTTTGCGCAAGGGCAGGCCGCCGACCGCATCGTCATCGCCGACGACGGCTCGACCGACGGGACGGCCGGCCTCCTCACGCGCGACTTCGGTCTGACGCCGCCGCCGCCCGGCGCGCTGTCGGCCGACAGCGCGACGCATCCCGGCCTCGCGTGGCTGCGCCTGACCCACGGCGGCAAGGCGGCGGCGCTCAATGCCGCGCTGGCGAGCCTCGACAGCGAGGTCGTCCTGACCGTCGACGCCGACACCCTCCTCGAACCCGGGGCGATCGCCGCGATCCGCGCCGCCTTCGCCGCCGATCCGGCGCTCGTCGCGGCGACCGGCGTCCTCACGCCGGTGTGCGACGGCTCGGCCGGCGGGCGGCTGTTCGAGTGGTTCCAGCGCTACGAATACATCCGCAACTTCCTGTCGCGCTTCGCGTGGGAGCGGGCGAACGGCCTGCTTCTCATTTCCGGCGCGTTCGCCGGCTTCCGCCGCGCGGCGGTGATTGCGGTCGGCGGCTTCGACGGCGACTGCCTCGTCGAGGATTACGAGCTGATCCACCGCCTCCGCCGCCACGGCACCCGCGCCGGCCTCGACTGGACGACCGCCGTCGTCGGCGGCGCGCGGGCGCGAACGACCGCGCCGGCCGACGTCGGCGCGTTCCTGCGGCAGCGGCGGCGGTGGTTCGGCGGCTTCCTCCAGACGCAGTACTGGTACCGCGACATGGTCGGCGACCGCCGCTACGGCCATCTCGGGACGTGGATGCTGCCGGTCAAGGCGTTCGACACCCTCCAGCCGGTGTTCGGGCTGACCGCGTTCGTCTTGCTGGTGACGTATCTCGTGCTCGGCCGGGTCCACGTCCTGTTGCCGGTGGCGATCGTCATCGGCGTCAAGATCGCGATCGACCTCGCCTTCCACTTGTGGTCGATCCGCGTCTACCGGACGTGGGCCGGCGGGCCGCCGATGGGCAGCGCCGCGGCGGTGCTCGCGTCGCTGATCGAACCGTTCAGCTTCCAGCTCCTTCGCCACACCGGCGCGGCGCTCGGCTGGGCGACGTTCCTGTCGGGCCGGCAGACGTGGGGCAAGCAGAGCCGCGGCGGGCTGGTCCGGGTCTAGGCGACGGCGCGCCGCCTGCGCAGCGCCGTACCGACCAGACCGAAGCCAGCGACGAGCATTGCCCATACCTTGGGCTCGGGCACGTTCTCGGTGAAGACGCCGTCGATCACGGTATCGCCGCCCGCGACGAGGAACGTCCCGTTGCCGAAGATCTGGTAGGTGCGCGAGCAGACCTGCCCGACCGGGCCGGTCCGCGACGTGCAGTAGTCGAAGTCGCGGGGTCCGCTGCTCGTGATGCGCAGCAGCTCGCCGGGAACGATCGTCTCGCCGAAGGTGTACGGCGGGTTGCCGTCGTAAGCGAAGTCGGTGCCGCCGCCCGCGGCGCGCGTCTCGATGAATTCGTCGGTCTGCGTCGGGTTGGTCAGGTACAGGGTCGAGGTTGCGTCGGCGCGGGTGAAGCGGAAGGTCCAGATGTGGACGCGGCCGTCGGCGAGGACGGTATAGTCGGCGACGTAGCTGCCGGGCCCGAGACCGTCGTCGTGCTGCGGGCTGTAGCTGAAGGCGCAGCCGCCGGTACAGTCGCCCCCGAACCCCTGGAGCGCCGCGGCGGCCGCCGGTCCGGCGGCGAGCAGGGGTGCGGCAACGGCGGCGACGATGCGGGGTACGGACATGCGAGGGGCCTCCTTCATGTGCCGGCACCGTACCTGATTGCTGGCTGCTCAGAAAGGCGCAGCCGGGCGCCGCCGACGGCAATGGTCCGCAGCGGGCGGCAAACAAGGGAAGTAAAGCAGGCGGGCTGGGCGAATGGGGAGGACCTTCTTGTTCGCTCTTCGTTCGCACGGTAGGTTGCCGACGTGACCTACCCCGCCCTCGTCGCGACCCACGCCGGCATCTGGATCGACGGCGAAGCCGTGTCGCGCCACGACGCGATCCGCCGTGCCGGCGACACGCCGCACCTGCTTCTCGGCGGCGCGGTCACCGCGAGCCGGCTTGGCTACCCCGAACTGTCGGGGATGGACCTGCTCGAGCTGTTCGCCTTCGTCCATCCGGCGCGCTTCGCGGTGCCGACCGCGGGCGGGCTGGCGCGCGCGTTGGGGCTCGACCCGCCCGGCGGCGGCCGTCGCATACCCCCACAGGCTCTGCCCCTGGACGGGATCGGGCGCCAGCGCGGCCGCGAAATAGGGCGCGAAGATGAAGGTCGTGCTCTTCGAGGAAAACGGCAATCTCCACAACCAGCAGCGCGCGCTCGGACACGCGTGCCCGCCCCTTGGCCTCGACGGCCGCTGCGCTTTCGGCTTATTGGGTATGGCGA
>CAHJWT010000245.1 GCA_903643075.1 Sphingomonadaceae bacterium
CGCCATGGCGCGACGGGTCGGAGCCGCGCCGACGGCGACGCGACACGTGCCTACCGTCGTCACGCCGCCACGCTGCTGCGCCCGTGACCGGCGCACCGCGGCGTCGTCACGGTGGCGCGGACCCGCGCATCACGGCTAAGACCCTGTTTTCACAAGGTCGCTCGACGCCGCGCGGTGACGCTCTATCCGCGATCCCCCCGCAGCACGTCACGGCGGCGGGTCATCCACAGCGAAAACGCCGCCGGCGGCTTGGCCGACTCGATCCCGGCGCGGTATCGGCGGCGATGGCCCACGCTCCGTTCGTCCACCTCCGCGTCCAGTCGGCCTATTCGATGCTCGAAGGCGCGATGACGCCGGCGACGATCGCCGCCGCGTGCCGGACAATGAAGCTCCCCGCCGTCACCCTCGCCGATCGCAATAATCTGTTTGGAGTCATGGAGTTCTCCGACGCGTGCCGTGCGGCGGGGGTCCAGCCGATCGTCGGCGCGCTCGTCGCGGTCGAGCGACCGGGCAGCCGGACGCCGGCGGGGCGGATGACGTGCGACTGGCTGGTGCTGCTCGCGCAGGACAAGACCGGCTATGACAACCTGATCGGCATCGTCAGCGACGCGCACCTCGGCTGCGACAACGCCGACGATCCGCACCTGACTTTACAGGGACTTGGCGGGCGAACCGCCGGCCTGATCGCACTAACCGCGGGGGCGGAGGGAGCGCTCGCGCGTCTGCTCGCCGCCGGACAGGACGCCGCCGCCTATGCCGACGCGCTTGCCGGGCTGTTCCCCGGTCGGCTCTACGTCGAACTCAGCCGGAGCGGCGATCCCATTGAACAGGCGGCGGAAACCGGGCTGATCGCGCTCGCCGACGCCCGCGGCCTGCCGCTCGTCGCGACCAACCCAGTCCGCTTCGCCGACGCGAGCGTCCACCCGGCGCACGACGTCATGCTGTGCATCGCCGACGGGGCCTATGTCGACACCGCCGAGCGCCGCCGGTCGAACCCCGAGCACTGGCTCAAGCCGGCCGCCGCGATGGCCGAGCTGTTCGCCGACCTGCCCGAGGCGGTCGCCAACACGCTCGTCGTCGCGCAGCGCTGCGCCTACAAGGCACCGTCGCGCGAACCGATCCTGCCGAGCCTCGCCGGCGACCCGGGCGCCGAGGCGGCCCAGCTCGCCGATCTGGCGGCGGCAGGGCTCGACGAACGGCTGGCGGCGGTCGCCGTGGGCGACCCGGCGATCTATCGCGACCGGTTGAAGTTCGAGACCGAAGTCATTGTTTCGATGGGTTTCGCCGGCTATTTCCTCATCGTCGCCGACTTCATCCGCTGGGCCAAGGGGCAGGGCATCCCGGTCGGTCCCGGGCGCGGCTCTGGGGCAGGCTCGGTCGTCGCGTGGGCGCTGACGATCACCGACCTCGATCCGCTCGTCCACGGGCTGATCTTCGAGCGCTTCCTCAACCCCGAACGCGTGTCGATGCCCGACTTCGACATCGACTTCTGCGAAACCCGGCGCGGCGAGGTGATCCGCTACGTCCAGCAGCGCTACGGCCGCGGCCAGGTCGCGCAGATCATCACTTTCGGGAAGCTGAAGGCGCGCGCGGTGCTCAAGGACGTCGGCCGCGTCCTGCAGATGCCGTATGGCCAGATCGACCGCATCGCCAAGCTGATCCCCAACCACCCGACCGATCCGTGGACGCTCGCGCGCGCCCTCAACGGCGTCGGCGAACTGGTCGCCGAGCGCGATCGCGATCCCAAGGTCGCCCATCTCCTTGAAATCGCGCTGCGGCTGGAAGGCCTGCCGCGCCATTCGTCGACCCACGCCGCCGGCGTCGTCATCGGCGACCGGCCGCTCAGCCAGCTCGTCCCGATGTACCGCGACCCGCGCTCCGACATGCCGGTGACGCAGTTCGACATGAAGTGGGTCGAGAAGGCGGGGCTGGTCAAGTTCGACTTCCTCGGGCTGAAGACGCTATCGGTGCTTCAGCGCGCGAAGGAGCTGCTCGGCGAGCGGGGGGTCGACCTCGATCTCGCCGCGCTGCCGCTCGACGACGCCGACACCTACCGCCTGATCGCGCGCGGCGACACCGTCGGGGTGTTCCAGTTCGAATCCGAGGGGATGCGCCGCGCGCTGACGCAGGTGCGGCCCGACTGCTTCGCCGACATCATCGCGCTCGGCGCGCTCTACCGGCCGGGGCCGATGGAGAACATCCCGTCGTTCGGCCGGCGGAAGAACGGCGAGGAGGCGCCCGACTATCCGCACCCCAGCCTCGAGGCGGTGCTCAAGGAGACCTACGGCGTCATCATCTATCAGGAACAGGTGATGCAGATCGCCCAGATCCTGGCGGGCTACAGCCTCGGCGAGGCCGATCTGCTCCGCCGCGCGATGGGCAAGAAGATCAAGGCCGAGATGGACGCGCAGAAGGCGCGCTTCGCCGACGGCGCGGCGGCCAAGGGCATCGACAAGCGGCGCGCGGCGGCGATCTTCGAGCTCGTCGCCAAGTTCGCCGGCTACGGCTTCAACAAGAGCCACGCGGCGGCCTACGCGCTGATCAGCTACCACACCGCGTGGCTGAAGGCGCATCATCCGGCGGAGTTCTTCGCGGCGACGATGGCCTTCGATGTGGGCAACACCGATCGGCTCGCGATATTCGTCGACGACATGCGGCGGCTGGGGGTCAAGTGCCTGCCACCGAGCATCGCCGCGAGCGCGGCCGACTTCGCCGTGGAGGCGGTCGGCGGCGAGGCGGCGGTCCGCTACGGTCTGGCCGCGCTAAAGAACGTCGGCGCCAAGGCGATGGCGGCGATCGTTGACGAACGCGGGGCCGGGGGGGCGTTCCGCGGGCTGAGCGACTTCGCCCGCCGGATCGACCCAAAGCTCCTCAACAAGCGCCAGCTCGAGGCGTTGATCGGCAGCGGCGCGTTCGATGCGCTCGAGGCGAACCGCGGCGGCATGTTCCTGTTGGCCGAGGCGCTGCTGGGCACGGCGCAGAGCGCGGCGGCGGCACGCGACAGCGCCCAGGTCGCGATGTTCGGTGCCGGCGAGGACCGCGGGCTGGCGATGCTCGTCCCGCCGGGCAAGGCGTGGAGCCTGACCGAAACGATGGCGCGCGAGAAGGACGCCTTCGGCTTCTACTTCGCCGGGCACCCGGTCGAGAACTTCGCGACCGTCCTCGCCGCGCAAGGGGCGCGGACCTACGCCGACCTCGCGACGGCGGAACCGCCGGCCGGCGGCGGCCGGATGCCGGCGACGCTCGCCGGGTTGATCGAGGAGACGAAGTGGCGGACGCCGCAGAACGGGCGGTCGGAGAAATACCTCCAGCTCGTCGTGTCGGACCAGAGCGGCCAATACGCGGCGAGTTGCTTCGACGAGGCGGCGCAGACGGCGGTGCTCGCCGCGGCGGCGGCGGGTGCCGCGGTCCTGATCGCGGGTGAGCTGTTGTGGCGGCCCGGCGAGGAGACGCCGCGGGTGACGGTGCGCGGGGTCCGGCCGCTGGCG
>CAHJWT010000246.1 GCA_903643075.1 Sphingomonadaceae bacterium
CCGCGCCGGCCCGCCGCCGCGAGGCCGCGCAGCCGCGGCCGCCGCGACGAGACGACGGCGAACTCGGCCATGCTGAGGAAGCCGTTGAGCGCGATCAGCGCAAGGACGACGGCGGCGTCGAGCCAGGGAAAGGGATGCACTCGGCTCCGCCACGCAACGCGGCCGGCGCGCCGCGGTCCGCTCTCGGATTAGCTCCGAACGCGCGGCCCCGATAGTCCGCGGTCAAGATTTCGGCTGGTAAAAGACACGCGGCCGTGATCATAGAAAAGATTGGGTGCCAGTGTCCGCGGAGCAGCGTACAAATCTGCAGAGTGCGGCGTGATGACGCGGCGCGCGACGACTGTGGGAACGAAGGGCGAAGGATGATCCGGTCGGAACTGGTGGCGGCGCTCGCGACCGCAAACCCGCACTTGACCCAGCGCGATGTCGAGCGCGTCGTCGCCACCATCTTCGCGACGATCACGACAGCGCTGGTAGATGGTCGCCGCGTCGAGTTGCGCGGTTTCGGTGCGTTCTCGACGCGGGCCCGCGAGGCGCGGACCGGGCGCAACCCGCGGACCGGCACTGCGGTCGCGGTCGACGCCAAGCGCGTCCCCTATTTCAAACCCGGCAAGGATTTGCGCGAACGCCTCAACGCCGACTGAAGCCGGCCGGGCGGATTCGGCGCTTCGCTGCGCCATTGCTGCGACGGTCCCGCTCTTACGACGACAATGGGCGATCGACCTGTGCGCAAGGAAGGTTACCCGATTTAAATGCTAAGTTGATGAAAGTGGCGCTACGTTGCGAAGGACTTCGACCTCGCTGCCGCGCCGAATGGTTAATGCCGCACCCCCACCGGCGGGTCGATGGCGAAGTGAGCTGAGCAGCGGCCGGTCATGCCGCGACGGTAATCGGCAATATGCCTGTAGGACAGCAGTTTTCACCTGTCGCACCCACCATCTGCCGAGAAGCAGCGACGAGCATACCACTTTCGCGCGGCGGCGGCATGACGTAGTCACGCTCTCGCGCCGGCCCACGTGGCGGAACCGGTAGACGCAAGGGACTTAAAATCCCTCGACCGCAAGGTCGTGCCGGTTCGATCCCGGCCGTGGGCACCATCTTTGCCGCGCGCTCCAAGGTCACCGCGCGGACGACGGCGGTTAGCGCTCCATGCGCGCGACCCGGCGCAGCGAATCGCCCCCGCGCTGGCGATGCGGGTTGTGCAGCGGGAAGCGGGCGGCGTCGCGGTCGACCATCGCCGCATTGCCGAATGCGTCTACCGGCGGTCGGCCGCACTGCGGGTCGGCCGAGTTGGCACGGGCGGCCCGGTCTTCGTCCGCATGCGCCGCCCACGCGGTCGTCGGCCGTTGAAGCATCGCCGCGCTGCGGGGCGTGTACGACGTGGCCAGCAGCCGTCCACGCCGTTCGAGCCCGAAGCGCGGCAAGGCGCTGAACCGCATCATCAGGCACCGCCGGAAATCGCGGTCGGACGACTGACCGGCGACGTTGCAGACATCCTCGTCGTCGGTTGCGGCACAGGTCGCCCGGTTGCCCATGCGCGACGATTTGGCGAGGGGATCGGCCGGGCGCACCATCTGCTCGCGAAACCAGAAGAGCCGGTCGTGGAGCGACATCGCCGGACTCGCGGCATGCTGCTCGACACAATTGTACCGGTCGCGCAGGCCCAGCAGGTGATGGGCCTCGTGCGCCATCGCCAGGGCCGCCTCGCTCGCCGGCATTGCCCGGCCGGCTCAACGCAAGGCCGCTCGCCGAGGTGGTGGCCGCCCGGCGCAGATCGGTGAGCACGATGCCGTAGCGCGGCAACGCGCGACCCGGACCGGCCGGCCGCGAACGATGCGCGTGGTCTTCGACCGGCGCGGCCTTCTCTTGGCATCGCGCGTACGTCACGCCGACCCTCGACAGCGGATCACCGCGACGCGGAGCCGGCTGCCGCCCGCGCCGCTAGGCGATGCGCCGCGGAGCTGTCGAGCGCCGGGTTATTTCTTGTCGGGCTGTCTGTCGTCTTCCATCTCGACATCGAATTTCTTCGCCGCCGCCGTGATCCGCTTCCACGCCGCCGCCCGTTCGGCCTCGGTCACGTCCTTGACCTGATTGAACCGCGCGATCGCGTTGCGGACATGGCTGGCGTTCTCGAGCGGCTCCTTGCGCTCCTTCGGGAAGGCGAACTTGCCCTCGTCGAGGTGATTGCGGTCGTCGGCGTCGAGCTTGGCCATGGGACAACTCCAGCGGGACCGGGTCAACGCGCGCCGGCGGCGGCGGGTCCGCTACTCGGCGGCGAGGCGCGGCACGACCGGATCGAGCATCGTCGGCAGCAACGGCGTCGCCTCGACCGACTTCAGCTCGGCGATATCCTCGAGCCCGGTCGTCCCGCCGAAATCCTGGAATTTCCGCGCGCGGCCGACGACGCGGCTGTCGATCTGGCCGACGAGCCGGTTCCAGCTGCCGACCGCACCCTCCAGCCCCTTGTGCACCGCGTTGAAGTTCGCCGCCATGATCCGGATCGAATCGTAGAGGTCGCGCCCCAACTTGCCGATCTCGGCTGCCTCCTTGGCCAGCCGCGCCTGGTCGCGCATCGCCGCGACGGTCCGCGCGACGGCGATCAGGTTGATCGGCCCGGCGAGGACGAGGCGCTTGTCCATGAACTCGGTCAGCAGCCGGCGGTCGTGCTCGAAGGCGGCGGCGAGCAGGTTCTCGCCGGGAACGAACAGCACGACGAAGTCGACCGCGCCGCCGACGGTCTTTTCGTACGACTTGGCCGCGAGGCCGGCGGCGTGGGCACGGATCTTCGCGGCGTGGCTGACGAGGTGCCGGTCGCGTTCGTCGGCGGTCGCGGCGTCGACCGCGGCGGTATAGGCGTCGAGCGAGCACTTGACGTCGATCACCAGCTTACGCTCGCCCGGCAAGGTGACGATGAAGTCGGGCCGGCGGCTGTCGCTGCTGCCGTCCGCGGTCTGGGCGACGAAGTCGATGCCCTCGACGAGCCCCGCGAGCTCGAGGACGTTGCGGCACTGCTCCTCGCCCCACCGCCCCGCCGCCTTGCCCGACGAGCGCAGCACCGTCTCGAGCCGCGCGGTCGCGCCGGTGACGCGGTCCTGCCCCTTGGCGACCTGGTCGAGCATCGCGTTCAGCGCGCCGTAGCCCTCGGCGCGGACCTTCTCGATCTCGTCGAGCTTGGTTGCGTACGCCCCGAGCGTCTCGCGCATCGGGGCGATCAGCTCGGCCATCGCCGCGCGGTTGGCGTCGAGTCCCGCGCCGGCGGCCTCGCGGTGGCGGACGAGCGCCGCCTCGGCGCGCTCGGCGAACGCCGCCTGCGCGCCGTCGAGCGCCCTGGTGGCGAGGGTCGTGAACTGGTCGTCGAGCGCGCCGAGCTGGCGCGCGTGAGCGGCGTCACGCTCGGCCTGGGTGGCGCGGAGCGCGGCGAGGTCGGCGGTCGCCGCGGCGTGGAGCGGAGTGACGCGGCCGAGCTCGGCG
>CAHJWT010000247.1 GCA_903643075.1 Sphingomonadaceae bacterium
CGTGCCCGAACCGGTCGAGGCGCTCGTCGAGCCCGAGCCGGCGCTCGACCTGACCCTCGACGACCTCGTCGACGAACCTGCGTCGCAACCGACGCTGCCGCCCGAGCCGGCCGTCGCCGTCGCGCCCGCCGTGCCGCTGCCGCCGATGCACCCGCAGCCCGAGGCCGACGACAAGCCGCTGACGCTGTTCGAGAAGATGATGAACCTCAGCCGCAAGCCGGCGCCGCGGCCGGTGGCGACCCTCGCCCCCGAGCCCGAGCCCGACGCTCAGCCCGAGGTCGCGATCCCGTCGTTCTTCAAGAAGCAGGCGTCGAACTGAGGGTCGGATGCGTCGCTACTCCCGGCCCTTGAATAGGTAGCCGGCGACCGTCACGCCGAGGACGCCGAAGCCGACGCCGCCGGCGATGCGCTCGATCCAGACAAGGACGAACAGCGCGGCGACGCCCCAGTCGTGGCCGGGCGGCACGACGACGTGCCGCGACCACGCCGCGAGCGCCGTCGGCCATTCGCGCACTGGCGGCGGGACTAGATGCGGCCACTCGGTGCGCCAGTTGAACCTCCAGTCGTCGGCCGCGCCGAGCTTGAGGCCAGGCACCAGATTGTCGCTGGAGAAGGCCGCCGCGCTGAACTCCTTGCGGACCGGTACCATGGGGCAGGCGGCCGCCGAGCGTCCGGCGGCGAGGCAGTCGGGGGCGACCGCCGACTTGGCCGGGACCAGCAGGTCCGACGCCACCAGAGCGCGCGGCTGGGCCGCCCGGCGGACATCGTCGGCGGACGCCGGTGCGACGAGCGCATAGACGAGCGCCGCCCCGGCCCACAGGCCGGACAACCAGTAAGCGAGGTTTTCGGGCTTGTAGCCGTAGCCGACCGTCTTCCCCCACAGCCAGTGAATTGGCCGGCCGAGCCCGCGCACCTTGCCGGCGGCCCGGTAGGCGTCGAGTTTCATGATCGCGAGCCGCGTGGCGTCGAGCGGATGGCCGCCGGCACGCAGTGCGGCGATCAGCTGGTCCCATGGCTGCGGCCGGAAGGTCTTCTCCTCTACCCTCTGGCAATCGAGCCACCGCCGCCGCTCCACGGCACTGGTCGCGGCGTCGCTCGCCAGCCGGTCGTAGACGAAGCCGTCGAGCAGCAGCTGGCCCGACGCCCGCTGCCAGCTTGCCATGTCATCGGCGAGTATCGCGACCTTCATTTGGGTCAGGTCGATAAGCCCCTCGACCGCGCTCAGCAGCTTGACGCTGAAGATGCCGCCGACCTCTGTCCGCTGCAGGACTATACCGCTGGTGTCGTGCGCCGACAGAACCGAGGCTTCGTCGATCAACAGGTCGCCGTCGATCGCCGATGCCGCCAGCAGCATGCTGCCCTTGACCTCCGCCGCGCGCTTCGCGCCGTCGGTGGCCCGGTTCAGGCGAAAGGTACGGGCGACGTGGAGGCCCTCCGCCGCCAGCGCCCACTCGGTCGCCGTGCTGGTGGCGAGACTGACGCCTTCGGCGAGCAGGAAGCCGTCGATACTCGCCGAGTTGAGGGCAACGAGCGCGCGCGCGTCGGTTTCGCGCAGCCACAGGCTGCCCTCGCATTTCAGCCCCTCCGCCGACATGCCTTTGCACAGCTCGCTGCGGGTGAAGTCGAGCGACTTGGTGGCGGCGAAATCGAGGCGGACCTTTTCCTCGATGACGCAGGCGACCAGGCGGACGATGCGCGTGATCGCCGCGCCGGTCAGATCGAGCTTTCCGACGATGAACGCATTGAAGAGGTCGATGGTGCGGTCGTTGACCGGCGCATCGTCGCCGCCGCCGAGAACGAGGAAGCGGAGGAAGTCGGCATGGACGATCGTGGTGTCATCCTTCACCGTCGGCCGCGGCAGCGTATTGTTGAAGCGATCATCGTCGTCCTTGCGCGGATCGGTCAGCGCGGCGTGGACGCCCGTGGCGCCGGCCCTAAGCAGGTTACGTTCGGCCGCGGTCAGCTTCCTGCCCTCGGCCGGATTGTCGAAGTAGGATAGGTAGCTGCCCGGGATACGTGGCGAGGCGGCAGGTTGGTCGGTCGGCAGCGGGTCTGGCGTCGACATTGAGATCCTCCCCCAATCAGAACTTAGCACGGGGCGGCGGCACGGTCATCGCTTGGCCGTCACTGGCCGGCGTGGCAGGACGGGGAAAAGCAGGAGACGCGCATGGGACCACTCGCCGGCATCCGCATCGTCGAGCTGGCCGGGATCGGCCCGGCGCCGTTCGCCGGGATGATGCTCGCCGACCACGGGGCCGAGGTGATCCGCGTCGACCGGCCCGGGGCGCGGATCGATGCGCAGGACCCGCTGCTGCGGTCGCGGACGCTGGTCGGCGTCGACCTCAAATCGGCCGACGGGGTGGCCGTCGTCCGCGATCTCGTCCGCTCGGCCGACGGATTGATCGAGGGGTTCCGGCCGGGGGTGACCGAGCGGCTGGGGCTGGGACCCGATGTCCTCCTCGCCGACAATCCCCGGCTCGTCTACGGCCGGATGACCGGGTGGGGCCAGACCGGGCCGTACGCTGCCGCCGCCGGGCACGACATCAACTACATCGCGCTCGCCGGCGCGCTCCACGCCTTCGGCCGGGCCGGCGAGAAGCCGACGCCGCCGATCAACCTGGTCGGCGACTTCGGCGGCGGCGGGATGATGCTCGCCTTCGGCATGGTCGCGGCGCTGCTCCACGCGGCGAGGACCGGGCAGGGCCAGGTGATCGACGCGGCGATGACCGACGGCGCGGCGGTGCTGATGAGCATGATCTGGGGGTTCCGCGCCAACGGGATCTGGTCGGACGAGCGCGGGACCAACTTGCTCGACACCGGCGCGCACTTCTACGACACCTACGCGACCGCCGACGGCAATTGGATCGCGCTCGGCAGCATCGAGCCGCAGTTCTATGCCGAGCTGCGCCGCCTGACCGGCCTCGACGCCGACCCCGACTTCGACGCGCAGATGGACCGCGCGGCGTGGGGGCCGCTCAAGGCGAAGCTGACCGCCCTCTTCCTGACCCGGCCGCGTGCCGAATGGTGTGCGCTGATGGAAGCGACCGACGTCTGCTTCGCCCCGGTACTGAGCATGGCCGAGGCCCCCGATCATCCGCACAACGCCGCGCGCGGGACGTTCGTCACGGCGGGCGGCGTCGTCCAGCCCGCGCCCGCGCCGCGGTACTCGGCGACGACGGCGGCGGGGCCGGTCATGACGACGGCGTGGTCGGGGGCGACGGTGCTGGCCGGGCTCGGCTACGACGCAGAACGGGTGGCGGCGTTGACCGGGGCGGGAACGGTGCGGTGACGGGCCCACGGCGTACCGTTTGCCGAAGTCGCTGCCTGTGCGCGGGCGGCGGGGATCGCCACCGATGATTGCCCGCCGCACCGTGCTCGCCGCCGGCGCATGGTGGCCGGCGGTCGCGGCGGTCTCCAGGGCCATTTCGCTCTCGATCACAGCCGCAGCCCGAAGTCTTCGGCATCGGCGGT
>CAHJWT010000248.1 GCA_903643075.1 Sphingomonadaceae bacterium
CCTGCGGCAGCGCGCCCTTGCCGCCGGCGAGGAAGTGGTGGGGGTTGCCCACACCCTTGTACTTCGCGAGCGTGGCGTCCGGCGCCTGGGCGTCGACCTGCGGATCGGCGAGTTCGCCGTCACCCAGCCGGCCGATCAGCCAGGCGAGCCGCGCGCGCGACCGCCGCGATGGTGACGGCGGGCGGGATCCAGGCTCGGCCAGCGCCGCCTCGAACATCTCGGCGAGCGCGTCGCGCGCGGTACGGCGATCGTCGGGGCCGAGAGTCGCCGCCAGTTCATCGCGCGCGCCGCGCGGCATCCGGCCGCCGCGGAACCAGGGGAGCCGCGCCAGGGCGACGACGAGATCCTCGTCGGGATTCGGCCGCCCGTCCGCCGCCGCGAGCCGGTTGCCGAGCCCGATGGTCAGCGGCCAGCGCAGCACCGGACAAAGCGCGCAGGCGGCGATCCAGCGCAGGCAGAAGTCGGCGTCCGTCGCAGACAGTTCGTGACCGAGATAGTCGCGAAGCTGCGCGACGGTCGCTCCGCTGCCGGCAGTCGCCACCAAGTCGACGCCTCCGACGCCCGCGCTTTCGAGATTGGATGGGCGAAGCTAGGATGATATCTTTTGGTCGGCAAGACCGGTACACGGCGCGAGCGGGGCGGGGCAGCATGGGCATCACCAACACCATCGGCAGCGTGGGGCAGATCTTTCAGGCCGAGACCATGACGTTCGGCGGCATGACCTTCGGCGGCGCGGCGACGTCGGCGGCCGACCTGCGGCGTCAGATCGACGACCTCAGGACCCTGCTCGCCCAGGCGGCCGAAGTGCCCGAGACGACACGGGCACCGGTGGCCAGGGCGCTGGCCGACGCCGCCGCGGTGCCGCTCGACGCGCCCGACGCCAAGAACCGGATCCTCGGCGGCCTGACCGGTGCCCGCGGCCTCCTCGAAGCCGCGACGGGCGTCGCCAAGCAGGCCGCGCCGCTGATCGGCGCGATCGGCGCGGTGGTCGGTGCCGTGACGGGCTTCAGGGTCTAGCCGTTTGCCCGAGCCGGCCTCGACCAACTATATCCAGAGCCTTGGCCAGCTGTTCCAGGCCGAGCAGCAGACTATCGTGCTGCAGGCGCCGCCGCCGCCGTCCCAGCTGCCGCTGCTCGCGTCGCTCCGGCAGGTCGACCGCGTGCCTCAGCTCGAGCAGCTGATCGAGGCGGTCGGCGCGGCGCTGACGGCAAGGCGTGCGACGCCGCTGGTGGTGCTGGTCAAGGGCACCGCCGAGGACGAGCCGATGAGCTTCGCTCAGCGCGTCGGCGAGCACGATTTCGAGGCCGAGATGCGGCTGCCGTGCGACTATCTCGGGTCGTTGCCCTGGCCCGAACGCTCGTTCCAGCGCCTGCTGACCGGCCTGACCAGCGCGATTGCCCGCCAGCGCGGCGCGGCGATGCCGCCGTGCGCCGCCGCGCAGGACGGGCTGGTCGAGCTGATCGCCGGCAGCGACCGGTCGATCGCCGTCGCCCACCAGCTCGATCCCGCCGTCTGCCTCGCCCGGCCCGAGCTGCTCGCGGCATGGGCCAAGCTGATCGCCGAGACGTGCCGCAATCCTGTCGGTGGGCTGCTGGTCTGCTTCCTCTGCGTCGAGCTGCGCGACTCGCGCCGCGACGCCTACGACCGATTGCTCGACGCCCTTGGCGGCCTCGCCGCCACCCACGACTGGTGCGACCTCGAACCGCTCGACGAGGTCGAGCCGCGACATCTCGAGGATTGGATCGACCTCTACAATCGCCAGCCGGCGCTGCTCGAGCTTCCCCGCATCCGGCCGGCGCTCGCGCGCGAGCTCTTCGGCGCTGGGCCGCGCCTGCGCTACCGCGCCGCCGTCGAAGGCGTGCTCGCGGGGGTGATGCCGTCGCTGCAGCCGTTCCAGCCGCGGTGGGCGGCGTGACCCGCGCCACCGACTGGCTGCTGGGCGAGGCGGCTCCCGACGAGGCCGACCGCCGGAACTGGTGGACGCGGCTGCCCCCGCCGGCGTTGGCCGAGCGCCGGGTCAACGATCCGTCGCGCTACCGCCCGCCGCCCGGCCTGCTCGACGCGTTCAACGCCGCGCTGATCCTCGGCCAGCCGCTGCTCGTGACGGGGGAGCCCGGCTGCGGCAAGACCGAGGCGGCGCACTATCTCGCGTGGCGGCTGGGGCTCGACGACAGCGGCGACGGCGGCGAGGCGGCGCTCCGCTTCGACGTCAAGTCGACGACGTCGGCGCGGGACCTGTTCTACAGCTTTGACGTCATCGGCCGCTTCTACGCGGCGCAGGTGCGGGAGGACACCAGCCCCGCCCGGTTCCTGACGTTGAACGCGCTCGGCCGCGCGATCGTCGCCGCTGGTGCCGAGGACGATCCATTGCGGACGCGATTGCTCGACGGCGCGGCCGGGCCGCCGCGACGCTCGGTCGTGCTGATCGACGAGATCGACAAGGCGCCGCGCGACGTGCCCAACGACCTGCTGGTCGAGTTCGAAAAGCTGCGCTTCCACGTCCCCGAGATCGACCGGACCTTCGCGGCGCTGCCCGAACACCGGCCGATCGTGCTTTTGAGCAGCAACCGCGAGCGCGAGCTGCCCGACGCCTTCCTGCGCCGCTGCGTCGTCTTCACCGTACCCTTTCCCGACGGCGACGCCCTGATCGAGATCGTGCTCGCGCGGATCGGCAACGTCGACGACGGCCTGGTCGAGGAGTCGGTCGACCTCACGACGCGACTGCGGAGCGCCAACCTCCGGCGCAAGCCCGGAACGGCCGAGCTGCTCAGCTTCGTCGCCGCGCTGAAGGGTGCCGGCGCGGGGCGCTCGGCGAGCTTTCGCGCCGTGCCGAACTGGCTCGAACTCGCGCGGACGACGCTGCTCAAGAATAGCGCCGACCACGACTTGATGACGGCCACCGAACTGGCGCGGCTGGCACCCTGAAGGCGATGGCCGCGCGCGACCTTGTCGAACGCTGGTGGTCGGCGCTGCGCGCGGAAGGCGTCAAGCTCGACCTGCGCCAGCTCGACGGCGCGCGGCGGGTCGCCGACGCGCTCGAACGGGCGGCACTGGACGATCGGCTGCTGCCGAGCGTGGCGGGCATCTTCGCCAAGGACGAGCGAGAGCGCGACCTCCTCCTCAGCGTCGCCGCGCGCGACAAGGTATGGCTCGACGCGCCCGATCGCGACGATCCGACGGTGGACGCGCGCCGTCAACAGGAGCGGCGGCGGCGATGGGCGCTGGTGGCGGCGGCTCTCGTCGTCGTCATGGTGCTGGCCGGCGTGGCCTACCAGCGGTGGCATCGGCACCAGCCGACGGATGGCCCGCGCCCCGGCGTCGCCGCGATCGACGTCGAACCGCCGCCGCCGATGGTCGAACGGGCAGGGTTGCAGGTCGCGATCAGCGACGGGCGGATACGCGGCGCGGTGGCGAGCCCGCCGTCCGTCGCCCCCGCCGCGGTTGCCGCGGCGCTGGTCGTCGTCGTGC
>CAHJWT010000249.1 GCA_903643075.1 Sphingomonadaceae bacterium
GGTGGCGCTGTCGGGGACGCGCGTCGCGCCGCTCGACGTGCTCGCCGCCGAGCTGCCGGGGTCGGTCGCACTGCCGTGTGACCTCGCCGACGCCGCCGCCGTCGACGCGCTCGTCCCCTCCGCCGTCGCGGCGCTCGGCGGACTCGACATCCTCGTCAACAACGCCGGCGTCACCCGCGACAACCTCGCGCTCAGGATGAAGGACGACGAGTGGGACGCGGTCCTGACCGTCAACCTCGGGGCCGCCTTCCGCCTGTGCCGCGCCGCGCTCAAGCCGATGATGCGCGCGCGCTTCGGCCGGATCGTGTCGATCACCTCGGTCGTCGGGGTCACCGGCAATCCGGGGCAGGCGAACTATGCCGCGTCGAAGGCCGGGCTGATCGGCATGAGCAAGGCGCTCGCGCAGGAAGTCGCCAGCCGCAACATTACCGTCAACACCGTCGCGCCGGGGTTCATCGCCTCGCCGATGACCGCCGCGCTGTCGGCCGAGCAGACCGCCGCACTGACCGCGCGCATCCCCGCCGGCCGGTTGGGGGAAGGGGCCGACGTCGCCGCCGCGGTGACCTACCTCGCCAGCCGCGAGGCCGGGTACGTCACGGGCGCGACGCTGCACGTGAATGGTGGGATGGCGATGGTGTGATCACTACCCTCGCCCGCCTGCGGGAGGGGGGAATAGGGAAGCCTTGTCACGCTCGCGTCGCGCGGCTATCGCCACGACAAGGCCTAACGCCACCTTACGGAGAGGACCACCCATGACCGATGTCGCCGACCGCGTGAAGAAGATCGTCGTCGAGCACCTCGGCGTCGAGGCCGACAAGGTCACCGAGGACGCGAGCTTCATCGACGATCTCGGCGCCGACAGCCTCGACACGGTCGAGCTGGTCATGGCCTTCGAGGAGGAGTTCGGGGTCGAGATCCCCGACGACGCCGCCGAGAAGATCCTGACGGTCAAGGACGCGATCGGCTTCATCGAGACCCACGCCAAGGCGTGACCGCCGGCTGATCATGCCCGGACCGGTCTGCGCCTGCCGCCGGCGGCGGGGGCGACCGACGGTACGGCGGGACCGGCCCGGGGCGGGGGGTGTCGGGCGGCGCGCGGGCGAACGGGGAGGAAGACGATGCGTCGGGTCGTAATCACCGGCATCGGCATGGTGACGCCGCTCGGCGCCACGCCAGAGACGGTGTGGGCGAACATCCTTGCGGCGAAGTCGGGGGCGGGGCCGATCACGCGCTTCGACGCGACCGATTACGCCTGTCGTATCGCTATGGAGGTCAAGCACGGCGACGGTACCGGCGACACCTTCGACCAGACCAAGCGGATCGACCACAAGGTCCTCCGCCAGGTCGATCCGTTCATCGTCTTCGGGATCGATGCCGCCGGTCAGGCGCTTGAGGACGCCGGGCTGACCGACATGACCGAGGAGGAGCGGTTTCGCGCCGGGTGCATGATCGGGGCCGGCATCGGCGGCCTGCCGGGGATCGAGAAGGAAGCAGTCGTCCTCCACGACAAGGGGCCGCGCCGCGTCTCGCCGCACTTCGTCCACGGCCGGCTGATCAACCTCATCTCAGGACAGGTCAGCATCAAGTACGGGCTGATGGGACCGAACCACGCCGTCGTCACCGCGTGCTCGACCGGAGCCCACGCGATCGGCGACGCGGCGCGGCTGATCGCGCTCGACGACGCCGACGTCATGCTCGCCGGCGGCGCGGAGGGCGCGATCTGCCCCCTCGGCATCGCCGGCTTCGCGCAGGCGCGGGCGCTGTCGACCGGATTCAACGACGAGCCGACCCGCGCCAGCCGCCCCTACGATCGCGACCGCGACGGCTTCGTCATGGGCGAGGGGGCGGGGATCGTCTGCCTCGAGGAATACGAGCGGGCGAAGGCGCGCGGGGCCAAGATGTACGGCGAGGTCATCGGCTACGGGCTGACCGGCGACGCCTACCACGTCACCGCGCCGCACCCGGAGGGGTCGGGGGCGTTCCGCTCGATGGAGATGGCACTGCGCAAGGCGGGCCTGAACCCATCCGACATCGACTATATCAACGCCCACGGCACCTCGACGCCGATGGGCGACGAGCTCGAACTCGGCGCGGTCCGGCGGCTATTCGGCCCCGCGATCGAAACAGTCAGCATGTCGTCGACCAAGTCGGCGATCGGCCATCTGCTCGGCGGCGCGGGGGCGGTCGAGAGCATCTTCTGCCTGCTCGCGCTCCGCGACCAGGTCGCCCCGCCGACGCTCAACCTCGACCACCCGTCGGAGGCGTGCGCGGGCGTCGACCTCGTCCCGCACGTGGCAAAACCGCGGCCGATCAGGGCGGTGCTCAACAACAGCTTCGGCTTCGGCGGGACCAACGCGACGCTTGTCATGCGGGGGGTATGATCCGGGGAGCGGCAACGCGGTGAGACGCGCTCGGCGCAGCACGCGTGCCGCGCGCGGTTTCGTCCTGCTGCTCGTCGTCATCGGCCTGCCGCTGTTCGTCGCGCCGTGGTGGACGTGGATGACGCCGGGGCCGGCGACCAAGGACGTCACCATTCTTCCGGGCACGACCCTCGCCGGGGCGGCCGCGCGTCTCGACGACGCCGACGTCATCACCTCGGCCGGGCAGTTCCGCCTCCTCGCACGGCTGTTCGGCAGCCGCGCTCCGATCAAAGCCGGCGTCTACCGCTTCGTCGAGGACGCGGGGTGGGGCCGCTACCTCCGCCAGATGCAGCGCGGCGACGTGATCGCGCTCCGGGTGACGATCCCCGAGGGGCTGCCGTCGGTCCTCGTCCGCGACCGGCTGGCGGCGAACGACCGGCTGACCGGGCCGGTCGCGGTCCCGGCCGAAGGGTCGGTCCTGCCCGACACCTACGACTTCGCCGTCGGCTCGACGCGCGCGGCGGCGGTCGCGCGGATGCAGGCGGCGATGGCCGCCGAGGTCGCGGCATTGTGGTCGAAACGAACTCAGACGACGGTCGTCCACACCCCGGCCGAGGCCGTCGTCCTCGCCTCGATCGTCGAGAAGGAGACGGCGCTGCCGGCGGAAAGGCGCATGGTCGCGGGGGTGTACAGCAATCGGTTGCGGCAGGGGATGAAACTCGACGCCGACCCGACGGTGATCTATCCGCTGACCCGGGGCCGGCCGCTCGGGCGGCGCATCCTGCGGTCGGAGCTGGCGCACGACACCGGCTACAACACCTATCTCAAGCCCGGCCTGCCGCACGGGCCGATCGCCAATCCCGGCCGCGCGTCGATCGCCGCGGTGCTCGATCCCGCCCCGACGAAGGCGCTCTACTTCGTCGCCGATGGGCACGGCGGACACGTCTTCGCGACGACGCTCGCCAAACAGAACGCCAATGTCGCCAAGTGGTTCGCCATCCGCCGCGCGCGCGGCGAGATGTAATGGCACGCGGCGCGGCGCGACGGGCGGCGCGGCGGCCGGCGGCGCGGCGGAGGAGTGCCTTCGCCGC
>CAHJWT010000250.1 GCA_903643075.1 Sphingomonadaceae bacterium
TCCGCGTCGCGTCGCGCACCGGCCCCTGCGCGCAGAACCATGCGACGAGGCCGAGCCGCGCCTCGATCCCGCCGACCTCGGTCAGCGGCCCGGCGAGGTCGTCGGCGAGCAGGCGCCCGCCCGCCCCGGTGACGGTCAGGTCGACCGCGTCGAGCAGGCTGCCGGCGCGCGCGCCGCTTGCGGTGCGGGTGAGTTCGAGGCTGAGCCGGGTCGCGGCGTCGATCGCCATGACGCCGGCCGCCGGGCAGGGGAGGGGCGGGGTCAACAGCGGCAGGCTGCCCGCCCCGGTCGTCGCGAGATAGGCGAGGAGCGCGCCCGCCGCCGCAACTTCGGCGGACGTGAAGGCGCCAAAGCCGTCGAGGGTCGCGACCCCGAACTGGTCGCACAGGCGTCGCGTTCCTGCGCGCGGGTCGAAGTCGGACGCCGGGCGGAAGGCCGGCGCGACCGGGCTCGGCCCCGGCCAGCCGTCGGGGGCGACGACCTCGGCCGGCGCGATCCGCGCCAGTTCGGCATCGACCCCGGCGGGCGTCGTCGCCAGCGTCCTGAGCGCGCCGGTCGACACGTCGCACCATGCGATGCCGACCGTGCCCGCGACCGGGGCAACCGCGGCGAGCCAGTTCGACGCCCTGGCGTCGAGAAGCGTATCCTCGGTCAGCGTGCCGGGCGTGACGACGCGGACGATCGCGCGCGCGACGACGCTCTTGCTCCCCCGCTTCTTCGCCTCGGCCGGGGCCTCGACCTGCTCGGCGATGGCGACCTTGTGCCCGGCGCGGATCAGCCGCTGGAGGTAGACCTCGTGGCTGTGGACGGGCACGCCGCACATCGGGATGTCCTCGCCGAGATGCTGGCCGCGTTTGGTCAGCGCGATGTCGAGGCTCGCCGCCGCCTTCGCCGCGTCGTCGAAGAACAGCTCGTAGAAATCGCCCATGCGGAAGAACAGCAGGCATCCCGCCGCCTGCGCCTTGATGCTGAGGTACTGCGCCATCATGGGCGAGGCGTCGACGGTCATCCCCTGCCGCTACCGCGTCTGTCATCCTCGCGAAAGCGGGGACCTATCTCCTCATGCTGCCGGAGATGGGTCCCCGCTTTCGCGGGGATGACAGGAAGGCTAGGGGTGACGCTCTTCGACGGGGACGATTGATGACCGACGAGACGACCGGCGAGGCGTTCGATCGCGAGGCGCTGTTCTTCCACGCCGGCGGCCGGCCGGGGAAGATCGAGATCATCGCGTCGAAGCCGATGGCGACGCAGCGCGACCTCAGTCTCGCCTACTCGCCCGGCGTCGCGGTCCCGGTCAACGCGATCGCCGCCGACCCCGACAGCGCCTACGACTATACGATCAAGGGCAACCTCGTCGCGGTCATCTCGAACGGCACCGCGATCCTCGGGCTAGGCAACCTCGGCGCGCTCGCGTCGAAGCCGGTGATGGAGGGCAAGGCGGTGCTGTTCAAACGCTTCGCCGACATCGATTCGATCGACCTCGAGCTGAAGACCGAGGACGTCGACCGCCTGATCGACGCGATCGAGCTGATGGAGCCGAGCTTCGGCGGGATCAACCTCGAGGACATCAAGGCCCCCGAGTGCTTCATCATCGAGACCACGCTCAAGGAGCGGATGAACATTCCCGTCTTCCACGACGACCAGCATGGCACGGCGATCATCGCCGCCGCCGGGCTGATCAACGCGCTGTACCTGACCGGCCGGCAGCCGGGCGACGTGAAGATGGTCGTCAACGGCGCGGGTGCGAGCGCGATCGCGTGCACCGAGCTGATCAAGCAGCTGGGGGTCCGCGACGTCATCATGTGCGACACCAAGGGGGTCATCTTCCAGGGCCGCACGTCGGGCATGAACCAGTGGAAGTCGGCGCACGCGGCGGTGACCGACGCGCGGACGCTCGAGGAGGCGATGGTCGGGGCCGACCTGTTCCTCGGCCTCAGCCAGAAGGGCGCGGTCAGCCGCGCGATGGTTGCCGGCATGGCGGCGAACCCGATCATCTTCGCGATGGCCAACCCCGACCCCGAGATCACGCCCGAGGAAGTCGCCGCCGTCCGCAGCGACGCGATCGTCGCCACCGGGCGCAGCGACTATCCGAACCAGGTCAACAACGTGCTGTGCTTCCCCTACCTGTTCCGCGGCGCGCTCGACGTCCGCGCGACGTCGATCAACGAGGAAATGAAGCTTGCTGCCGCGCACGCGCTCGCCGACCTCGCCCGCCAGCAGGTCCCCGACGAGGTCGCCGCGGCGTACGGCGGCAAGGCCAAGACCTTCGGCCGCGACTACATCATCCCCGCGCCGTTCGACCCGCGGCTGATCGAGCATATCCCCGTCGCCGTCGCCAAGGCGGCGATGGCGACCGGCGTCGCCAAGAAGCCGTTCTTCGACGAGGCAGCGTACCGCCTCAAGCTCAGGAGCCGCCTCAATCCGACCAACGCCGTGCTCGCCGGCAGCTTCGAGGCGGCGCGGGCCCATCCCAAACGCGTCGTCTTCGCCGAGGGCGAGCAGGAGGTCGTCCTCCGCGCCGCGGTCAGCTTCCACGCCAACGGCTACGGCGAGCCGATCCTCGTCGGCCGCGACGAGCCGGTCCGCGCGGGCCTCGCACGGATCGGCGCCGACCCCGACGCCTTCCGCATCCACAACAGCGCCAACAGCGACCTCGTCCCCGCGATGGTCGAGACGCTCTATCGCCGGCTGCAGCGGCGCGGCCATCTGCTCCGCGACGTCGAGCGGATGGTCAACCACGAGCGCAACATCTTCGCCGCGCTGATGCTCGAGATGGGCGAGGCCGACGCGATGGTCACCGGGCTGACGCGCAACTTCGCGACGACCTTCCGCCAGGTGCGCAACGTCCTCGACCCCGCGCCGGGGCATACGCCGTTCGGCATCCACATGTACGTCGGTCGGTCGGATACGATCTTCATCGCCGACACCACCGTCCACGAACGCCCGACCGCCGAGCAGGTCGCCGACATCGCCTGCCAGTCGGCGGCGGTCGCGCGGCGGCTCGGGCAGGAGCCGCGCGTCGCCTTCCTCAGCTATTCGAACTTCGGCAACCCGCCGGGCGAGTTCCTCGCCCCCACCCGCGACGCAATCAAGCTGCTCGACGAGCGTCAGGTCGGCTTCCAGTACGAGGGCGAGATGTCGCCCGACGTCGCGCTCAATCCGCGGATGGCGAGCCGCTACCCCTTCTCGCGGCTGTCGGAGCCGGCGAACGTTCTCGTCATGCCCGGGCTGCAGTCGGCCAACATCTCGGCCAAGCTGCTGAAGGAACTCGGCGACGGGCGGATGATCGGGCCGCTGCTGGTCGGCCTGTCGCACCCGGTCCAGATCGCGCCGATGACGAGCGGCGCGAGCGAGATCGTGACGATGGCGGTGCTCGCGGCGTCGGGCGTGGTGCGGTGATCGAGGCGGCGACGCCCGCCGCGCTTGCCGCAGCGC
>CAHJWT010000251.1 GCA_903643075.1 Sphingomonadaceae bacterium
CGGCGTCGTCCGCGACGTCGTGGCCGCCGCCGCGGCGCGCGGCGACCTCGGCTCGGCGCTGACCGGGCCGGCGAGCGCGTACAGCGCGCTCTATTGCCTCGAAATCGTCCTGCTGTTCGCCACGCTGGTCGCCATCGGCCCGCTGGCCCGTCGTTCCGATGGCATTTCGTTCGGCCCGGCCAGCTTTGCCGCCGACTATCCTGAGGGGATCCGCGCATGAACGTCGTCCTGATCGGCAACACCGACATCGCCGAACTGGCGCTGTGGGCGTTCTTCCTCTTCTTCGTCGGGCTGGTGATCTACCTCCGCCGCGAGGATCACCGCGAGGGTTTCCCGATGGAGGAGGACAGCGGCAAGGTCGGCCATGCAAGCCTGTTCCGCCCGCGGGACAAGGCGTTCCGCCTCGCCCACGGCCTCGGCCTGGTCTACAAGCCCGGGCCGCGCGAGTACGAGGTGCCCAACCCCGCCACGCGCCGCGTCTCGCCCTATGCCGGCGCGCCGATCGAACCGACCGGCAATCCGCTCGTCGACGGCGTCGGCCCGGCGGCGTGGTGCAACCGCCTCGACGTCCCCGACATGACATGGGAGGGGGGCCACCCCAAGATCGTCCCGATCGAGAACAGCCCGAGCTTCAGGGTCGCGCGCGGTGACAAGGACATGGTCGGGATGGCGGTGTTCGGCTGCGACAGCAAGATGGCGGGGGTCTGCACCAGCGTCTGGGTCGACCAGTCGGAGCGGGTGATCCGCTATTTCGAGGTTCGCACGCTCGGCGACGCCGGCGGCGCGGCGCGGTCGGTGACGGTCCCGATGGCGATGGCGCAGGTCAACCAGCGCCGCGGCCGGATCACGGTCGATGCCGTCCGCGCCGACCAGTTTGCCGCCGCGCCGGTCCTCGCCGGCACGGCGCAGATCACGCGGTTGGAAGAGGAGAAGGTCGTCGGCTACTTCGGCGGCGGCTACCTCTACGCCAAGCGTTCGCGTTACGAGCCGTTCCTGTGAGCGAGTACGCGAGCGAGCCGGTGCGCGGCCTGCCGGGACACCTGCCAGCCGGCGAGCATATCGTCTGGCAGGGCGCGCCGGCGTGGGGTCCGCTCGCGCGACGGGCGTTCCACACCCATCTCGTCGCCTGCTATTTCGCCGCGCTCGTCGCGTGGAGCGCATTGAACGTCGCGACCGGGCATGCGACGCTTACCGCCGCAGCGCCGGGGATGGCGGCGACGGCGGCGGTCGGGGCCGGCGCGGTCGCGCTGCTCGCCTTCCTCGCCTTCCTGTCGGCGCGGACGACGGTCTACACGATCACCAACCGGCGCGTCGTCCTCCGCGTCGGCGTCGCGCTGCCGAAATGCATCAACTTGCCGTTCGGCCAGATCGCCGCCGCCGGCCTCGCCGTCCATCGCGACGGGTCGGGCGACCTTCCCCTCGTCGTCAAGCAGACGCGCCTCGGCTTCGTCCATCTGTGGCCGCACGTCCGGCCGTGGCGCGTCGGCAAGCCCGAGCCGATGCTCCGCGCCGTCGCCGAGCCCAGCCATGTCGCGCGCCTGCTCGCCGATGCGCTCGCGGCGACGGTTCCCGGACGGCGCGAGGCGATCGCCGCCGCCCCGGTGCCCGCCCCCGCCTTCGTCGGCGACGGAGCGCTCGCGGCATGAGCGAGATCGACGACAAGCCGTTCCCGGTCGTGCCGCTCGTCGGGGCGGGGATGCTCGTCGCGATGACGATCGCCCTCGCCGCCGGGCCGCGGCTCGGCTACCTGCCGCCGATCGCGACCGCGGCCAGCGAGCGCGCGGCGCACCATGTCGCGACGGTCGAGACCCGGTCGCTCGCCTTCGCCGACCGCGCCGACGGGGCACTCGTCGTCACCGATACCGGTCGCGGGACGGCGGCGGCGGTCCTGCCGCACGGCGTCAACAACGGCTTCATCCGCGGCGTCCTGCGCGGCATGGCGCGCGACCGCAAGCTGCGCGGCGTCGGTGCGGGCGCCCCGTTCACGCTGACGCTGTTCGCCGACGACGCGCTGACGCTGCGCGATCCCGCGACCGGGCGGAACATCGAGCTGGGCTCGTTCGGCCCGACCAACCGCCAGTCGTTCGCCGACCTGCTGCTGACGCACCGGCCGAAACCGAGCGCGGCGGCGATCGACGGGAGGATCGACCTGTGAAGACGCTGTTCGCCACCCGCGAGACGATCCCGTGCACGGTCGAGGTCGAGCACAGCGACGTCAGCCTCCACGCCCACGTCGCGCTCGACGGCAACCCCGACATCGGCCCCGGCGACCGCGTCCGCGTCCATGGCGACCCGGTCCGCGTCGTGTTCGGCGAGAAGGTCACCATCCGCCGCGCCGCGACGCTGACCCGCGCCGGGGTCATCGGCCGCGCGTGGACGCGCTTCGCCGGGCATTTCGGGATGAACGAACTCTACGAAGTCAGCTTCACGGGGAGGGGCCTGTGACGGCGCACGCGAGGATCGAGGTGCCGAGCGCCGCCGTGCCGCCGCAGGCGAAGGGCAGCCGCGTCACCGACACCTTCGGCATGGCGACCGAGGACACCGTCCTGTCGCCGCGCTTCTACACCACCGACTTCGCCGCGATGGATCGGATCGACGTGACCCCGGTCCGCGCCGAGTGGGACGCGCTGATCGCCGAGATGCGCGAGGACCGCAACAAGCGCCACTTCCGCCGCACGGCCGAGTTCGACGGCGTCCTCGACACCCTCGATCCCGCTTTACGCAAGGAGTTCGTCGACTTCCTCGTCTCGTCGATGACGAGCGAGTTTTCGGGCTGCATCCTCTACGCCGAGATCGCCAAGCGGGTGACCAACCCCGACGTCCGCAACCTGTTCAAGCTGATGAGCCGCGACGAGGCGCGCCATGCCGGCTTCCTCAACGACACGCTCAAGGACGCCGGCATCGGGGTCGATCTCGGCTTCCTGACCAAGACCAAGAAATACACCTATTTCCGGCCGAAATTCATCTTCTACGCGGTCTACCTGTCGGAGAAGATCGGCTATGCGCGCTACATCGCGATCTTCCGCCACCTCGCGGCGCACCCGGACCGGCGCTTCCACCCGATCTTCAAGTTCTTCGAGCAGTGGTGCAACGACGAGTTCCGCCACGGCGACGCCTTCGCGCTCCTGATGCGGTCCGACCCGAAGCTCCTGACCGGGATCAACCGCTTCTGGATCCGCTTCTTCCTCGTCTCGGTCTATGCGACGATGTTCGTCCGCGATCACGGCCGGCCGGCGTTCCACGCCGCACTCGGGGTCGACATCGACGACTACGACTACAAGGTCTTCCGCATCACCAGCGACCTCAGCCGCCAGGTCTTCCCGCTGACCCTCGACGCCGACGCCCCGGCCTTTCGCGCCGGGCTGGAGGCGATGCTCCGCGCGTCGGACGGCCTCGCCGCGGCGAAGGCGCGCGGCGGCGTGGTGGGCGCGCTTG
>CAHJWT010000252.1 GCA_903643075.1 Sphingomonadaceae bacterium
ATAGACGCGGCGTTCGAAGATCATGCTAGAACTTGTAGCCTATCTTGACGCCGAAGGTGCGCGGGGCCTGCAGCGCGACATTCTGCGGCGATCCGGCCGTTGTCGACGCAAGATAGGCGCGGAAGCCAGCGTGATGAGTGGACCGTCAATTCACGAATTCTGATTCCGGGTCCGCAAGGCGGTCACCGGTGGCGCTTTCGAGTGCGTGAAGGTTGCGCGCGTCTTCGAGATCGAGTTCGCGCTCGATGCGGCGGCGGGCGTCGTCGCTGATCTCGCGGCGACCATAGGCGCTGGCGATGGCGGCACGCTCGGTATCGATCAGTCTCGCCTGGAGGCGCGCGTCCTCGGCCACCGGGCTGCCGTCGATCCGTTCGTCGGCGGTGCCGGCGTACTCGGCGCGGCGGTCGGCGTGGCGGCGGCGCAGCGCTCTGATCGCCGCGGCGGGCTCACCGGCGGCGGCGAAGCCGTCGATCTCGGCGAGTACGGCATCGATGCCCTTCAGTCGCGCGGCGACCTCGGCCTTCTTCGCCGCCTCCGCCTCGCGCGCGCCCTCGTCGGCCAGGCCGAGCGCCCGGATCACGGGCGGGACCACGGCACCTTGGCCGACCAGCGTGACGACGATCAGAACGAAGGTGACGAACAGGATCAGCTCGCGCTCCGGAAAGGGCGCGCTCCCGGCTCGCTCGGGTATGGAGAGCGCCGCGGCCAGCGAGACGACGCCCCGGATGCCGAGGAATGCGATGAGGAACGGGTTACGCCAGTGCGGCGTCGGGTCGCTGCGGCGGACGGACGGGATTAGTCGAGACAGGTAGGTCGCCGGAAACACCCACACGAAGCGGATGGCGATGACGACCGTGGTGACGACGCCGGCAGCCCCGACCAGGCGCTCCCAGCCGAGGTCGGCGACGCCGTTGACGACGGTCTTCGCCTGCAGGCCGATGAGGAGGAACAGCAGCCCTTCGATACCGTGCGTCACCAGACCCCAGACGAAGTAGCCCTGGAGGCGCGTCGCCGGTGCGATCAGCCGCGGTCCGTTCCAGCTGACGAACAGCCCCGCCGCGACCGCCGCCAGAACGCCCGACCCGCCGAGCGCGTGCGGCGGCCAGAAGGCGAGATAGGGAGTCAGCAGCGCGAGAATGATCTCCGACTGCGGGCTCTTCGCCCAGCGCCGCACACGCAGCGCGAGCCACGCGACCACCACACCCCAGACGAGCTCACCGACGACGATCGCCGCGAAGGTGGCGAGTGCGTTGGGAAGGGACACGCCGCCGCTCGCCACCGCGCCGACCGCGAAGGCAAACAAGATGAGCGCGGTCGCGTCGTTGACCAGCCCTTCTCCTTCGAGGACGGTCAGCAGCCGCTGCGGCATCTGCAGCCGGCGGGCGATGGCCATCGGCGCGACGGCGTCGGGCGGTGCGACGACTGCACCCAACACGAAACCGACCGCCCAGGTCATGCCGAGCAGGTAATGGCCTGCCGCCGCCACGGCCGACGCGGTGAACAGGACGCAGCCGATCGCCAGGAGGAGGATCGGCCGGAGATTGAGCCGGAATCCGCGCCAGCTCATTCCGACCCCCGCGCTATAGAGCAGCGGCGGCAAGAGGAGGAGAAGGACGAAATCGGGCTTGATGGCCACCTGCCGCAGGCCCGGCACGAGGCTGAGCGCCACGCCGGTCAGCACGAGGACGATCGACTGCGGAACGCCGAGCCGCCCCGAACCCGCATCGGCGAGCGCGGTCACGGCGAGGAGGACGGCACCGAAGACCAGAAGCGGGAGCATAGGCCCGAGGGTGTGTGCGGTCGAAGACTGCGTCAAGACACGATCCGGATCGTATTAGACGGCGCGGCTGAAGCCCTTTACCTACCCGCGGTCGAGGGGCAGCCAAAGATCCAGCGCGGTGCCACCCCTGGTGCCGCTGCCGAATTCGAAGCTCGCGTTGAGGGCTGCGGCACGAGCGGCCATGTTCCCGAGGCCGTTTCCCGTCGACGGACGGCAATGCATTCCCCGTCCATTATCGGCGAGCGTAACGAGGACGCCGTCGCGGTCATCGCGGCGGCAGGCGATGCAGTCGATCGCGATTTCGGTCGCATCGGCGTGCTTAAGGACGTTGCTGATCCCTTCCTGGAGGATGCGCAGGATGTGGAGCGCGCCGACCGCGTCGAGCCACGGCAGCGGCGGTGCCGACATCGCCTTCCAGACGAAGGTGAGACCAGCATTGTTGAGCTCGCGTTCGGTGCGATGTCGCAGGGTCGCCAGCAGCATGATGACGTCGCCGCCGATCGGTTCGAGCGAGTCGATACCGATCCGGAGATCGGCGATCGACCGCTGCAAAGTTTCGATGGTGTTTGGCGACTGCCGCTCGCGCTGCGCCACGGCGAGTGCTCGGATCAGGCTCGACCCGATGCCGTCGTGGATTTCCCGCATCAGGCGCTCGCGTTCACCGTCGACCGCGCGGGTGACCTCGAGGCGTCGGCGTTCGGACTCGCTGTGCCGCAGCTGGCTGGTTGCTTCGCCGACCCGCTGCTCGAGCAGGTTGTTGATGTTCTCGACCGTCGCGAGGGCCACGAGCACCCGGCGGCCCAGCGCGAAGCCGAAAGCGAGGAACATCAGCAGGCCGCCATAAGGCTGAAGCTGAAAGCCGACTCCGGGCCAGCCGCTTGCAACAAAGACGAGGTCGTGGAAGCCGAAGACCAACGCGACGAGCGTTGCGCCGAGCATGACGAGATTCTCGACCGTCGCGGCGCGGACGCAGGCTAGTGCGAACAGGATGCTGGTGACGCCGCCGAGAGGCCACATAATGAAATAGGCGGGCGTCGCCGGCAGGCCGGCCACGATGAGGCCGTGGCGGAGGGCGAGGCCGAGCCCCGAGATCGCCGCCGAGCCGATGATGAAGCCGCGCCGCCGGGCGATGTCGAGGAAGGTCGCGGCAAAGCTTAAGGTGGCAGCGAAGACGAGAAAGATCGTGTCGGCGTTGAGAGCCCAGTAGACGGCGTCGTCGATCGGTGCCGCGTCGAGGAAATACTGCGTGTTGAACAGCGCCCAGAGGACGCCGACGATCGCCAGCCAGCCGAATACCCGCTCGCTAGGTCGGACGAGCCAGAAAATGAGCGCCCCGGCGGACAGGATCAGCATGACGCCGGTCACCGTCTCGGGGCCGGTCACCGACAGGAAATAAGTGCGCCGGTAGACAGGGCGGAGGTCGGCTTCCGGTCCGACGAGCAACGTTCCGACGGCAAAGGCGTGACCGGCGGCAGCCTCGATCTCGAGCGTGATGACGTTGCCGGTCGGCCGCAGCAGCGGCGGCGGTAGCGGCAGGAGTAGCGGTCGATGCCACGCGAACGAGCGATCGGCGGCGTCGGCGTTGCTGCGGTAGAGTTCCGCGCCGTTGAGCGAGATGCGGTAGCGTTCGCGAATGCGGTCGCTGAACAGCGCC
>CAHJWT010000253.1 GCA_903643075.1 Sphingomonadaceae bacterium
GGCGGTCGTCGGCGCGCGCGCCGACGAGGGGCTGGTCTACGTCTATCGTCCCGACGGCACGGTTGCGGCGCGCGTCGTCCAGCTCGGCCCCGTTGGCGACCGCGCAGTCACCGTCACCGCCGGCCTCGCCGCGGGCGAGCGCGTCGCTCGAAGCGGGGTCGAGCGGCTCCGCGACGGGATGAAAGTGCGGCTGGCGGCGTGAGCGCAGGCGGGTCACGCGGGGGAGGGCCGCCGGGCGGCGGCGTCATCGCCTTCGCCGTCCGCCGCTGGCAGATCACCCTCGTCCTGTTCGCGCTCCTCGGCGCGATCGGCGTGTCGGCATTCCTGAATATCCCGCGCTCGGTCGATCCGCACTTCACCGGCAACACCGTGCTGGTCATCGTCACCCAGCCCGGGGCCGACCCGACCGACATGGAGCAGACCGTCGCCAAGCCGATCGAGGACGTCGTTCAGGGGTTGGATAACCTCGACCACGTCGCGTCGACGTCGACCGATTCGAGCGCGATTATCGCCGCGCAGTTCGACTGGCAGAGCGATCCCGACAAGCATTACGACGACGTCGTCCGCGAGGTGAACGCGATCCGCCAGAGCCTGCCGACCTCGGTGACCAAGGTCGAGTTCAAGAAGTTCCGCACGACCGAGGCGGCGGTGCTCCAGTTCGCGCTGGTCAGCGACACCGCATCGTTCCGCCGGCTCGAGAAGATCGCCAAGGACCTGCGCGAGCGCCTCAACCAGGTCTCGGGCGTCCGCCAGACGCGGGTGTGGGGCATCCCGACGCCCGAGCTGCGCGTCGCGGTCGACCCGGGGCGGCTGGCGCAGTTCGGCCTGCCGGTGTCCGTCGTCACCGACGCGCTCCGCACCGGCGGCACCGACCTGCCGCCCGGCGCAGTCCAGTCGGGCGACGCGCGGTTCAACGTCGAGGCGGGCGGGGCCTTCCGCACTGTCGCCGAGGTCGCCGACGCGCCGGTCCGCGCCGAGGCGGGCCGCGTCATCCGCGTCCGCGACATCGCGCAGGTCGGCTGGGCGTACGAGGAACAGCCGTACGTCACCCGCTACAACGGCCACCGCGCGATCTTCGTCACGCTGACGCAGAAGGACAACCTCAACGTCCTCGGCATCGAGCGGGCGGCGCTCGCCGCGACCGACGCGTTCCGCGCCGAGCTGCCGCCCGACGTCAGGCTCGAGGTCGCCTTCGACCAGAGCCACGACATCGCGACCAAGCTCGCCGCGCTGCTCCGCGATTTCGGCATCGCGCTTGTTCTCGTCCTATTGACGCTGCTGCCGCTCGGCCTGCGCGCGAGCCTCGTTGTCATGGTCTCGGTGCCGCTGAGCCTCGCGATCGGCTGCGCGGTGCTCGCCTATTCCGGCTTCACCCTCAACCAGTTGTCGATCAGCGGCTTCATCATCGCCTTGGGCCTGCTCGTCGACGATTCGATCGTCGTCACCGAGAACATCGCCCGCCGCCTGCGCGAGGGCGAGGACCGCGAAACGGCGGCAATCAACGGCACGCGCCAGATCGCCGTCGCCGTACTTGGCTGCACCGGTGTCCTGCTCCTCGCCTTCCTACCGCTCGCCTTTCTGCCGGAAGGATCGGGCAAGTTCATCCGCTCGCTCCCCGTCGCGGTGTTCGGCACGGTTGCAGGCTCGCTGCTGGTGTCGCTCACGATCGTCCCGTTCCTCGCCAGCCGCCTGCTGCCGCGCGACAGCGACGAGCACGGCAATCGTGCGCTCCAGGCGATCCAGGCCGGCATCCAGCGCTTCTATGCCCCCGCGCTCCACTGGTCGCTGACCCATCCGTGGCGCGCGCTGATCGCGGCGATGCTCCTGTGCGTCGCGTCGTTCGCGCTCGTGCCGCTGATCGGCAGCAGCCTGTTCCCCGATGCCGAGA
Organism: Sphingomonadaceae bacterium; assembly: GCA_903643075.1. Lineage (GTDB taxonomy): Bacteria > Pseudomonadota > Alphaproteobacteria > Sphingomonadales > Sphingomonadaceae > Polymorphobacter_B. The sequence continues at coordinate 1,889 of CAHJWT010000253.1, forward strand.
CTCCGTATTTCCTCGTCGAGGTCCGCGCCCCCGAAGGCGCGGCGCTGCTCCAGACCGACCGCGCCGTCCGCTTCGTCGAGGCAACGCTCCGCCGCGAGCCCGCCATCCGCACGATCCTCGGCAACGTTGGGCGGAGCAATCCGCAAATCTACTACAATCAGCAGGCGAACGATCAGCGGACCAGCCTCGGCGGCGTCCTCGCGGTGATGGACCGGTGGGACTCGGCGACGAGCCCGGCGATGGTCGCGCGGCTGCGCGCGAAGTTCGACACCGATCCCGACGCGCAAATCACGCTTCATCTGTTTCAGAACGGCCCGCCGGTCGACGCGCCGATCGTCGCCAAGCTGCGCGGCCCCGACCTCGCCACGCTCAAGCGGCTGTCGCTCGAGGTCGAGCAAACGATGCGCGCCGTGCCGGGGACGCGCGACATCATCAACACCGTCGCGGTCGACCGGCCGCGGCTCGACCTCAACGTCGACGCGGACAAGGCGGCGCTGCTTGGCATCGCGCCGGGCGTCGTTCGCCGCACCGTCCGCCTCGCCCTCGTCGGCGAGCCGGCGGGGCGTTTCCGCGACGCTGAAGGCGACAGCTACAACGTCGTCGTCCGCCTGCCGCTCGCCGAGACGCAACCCGTTTCGGTGCTCGGTCAGATCTACGTGCCGTCGACCAACGGCGGCGCGGTCCCGCTGAGCCAGATCGCCAGCCCGCGCCTCGGCAGCGCGCCCCCGCGGATCGAGCGCGACTACCAGTCGCGCCAGATCGCGGTGTCGTCGGAAGTCCAGCCGGGCTTCCTTACCGCCAAAGTCAACGCCGCCGTCTTCGCCGCGCTGGCGAAGCTGCCGCTGCCGCCGGGCTACCGCTTCGCCGTCGGCGGCGAGGCCGAGCAGGCGGAGAAGAGTTTCGGCGGCTTGGGCCCGATCATCGCCGTCGCGGTGTTCGGGATCCTGGGTGTCCTCGTCGTCGAGTTCGGCCGCTTCCGCGAGGTCGCCGTCGTCGCCGGGGTCGTCCCGCTCGGCATCGTCGGCGGGCTGGTCGCGCTGTTCGTGACCGGCAACTCGCTCAGCTTCACCGCGGTCATCGGGTTCATCGCGCTGATCGGCATCGAGATCAAGAATTCGATCCTGCTCGTCGACTTCACCACCCAGCTTCGCGCCGAAGGGATGGGCCTGCGCGACGCCATTGAGCGTGCCGGCGAGGTCCGCTTCCTCCCCGTCCTCTTGACCAGCGTGACGGCGATCGGCGGCCTGCTGCCGCTCGCGCTGTCGGGGTCGGGGCTGTACGGCCCGCTGGCGTGGGTGATCATCGGCGGCCTGGTCAGCTCGACCGTCCTGTCGCGGGTGGTGACCCCGGTGATGTACCTGCTGATCGTCCGCGGTGCGGTCGGCGAACGTGCCCGCGTCGCGGCCGAAGCATGACGGCAGGTTAGCGGCCCGCGGTCGGCGATGATCAACCTGTCTGATACTTGCCGGCGAGCCCGTAGAACCTGCGCCGGAGCTACGGCTGGCATATGGCGGATCGACAG
>CAHJWT010000254.1 GCA_903643075.1 Sphingomonadaceae bacterium
CGGAGGATCTTCGCGCCGAGGACGACGTGGGTCATGATCGCGTCGGCGGAGACGTCGGGCTCGAGCTCCTGGTGCGCCTCGAGCACGTCCGCCACCCGCCGCTGCCAGCCCGGCCCGGTGGCGCGGAACCAGTCGAGTACGTGCGGCGGCAGGCGCATCGTTACCGGCCGGCGCGCCTTCGGCCCCAGCGGCGGCCGGCCGATCGGGCGCATCCCGTCCCTCGTCAGGACGCCGGTCGCCGGGCGGACGACGACGCCGCCGACCGCGACCTCGGCCATCGCCATCATCTCGTCGGTCCACTCCGGGCCGTCGTCGGGATCAACCCAGTCGCTTGGCATATCGGGATTTCTCGCGGTCATTGGCTTTCCTCATCGAGATGATCCGGCGGCCGGTGGCGATCGGTGTCCAGATCACGCTGACCATCCGGTTGCCGAGCCAGCCGAACGTCTGGAAGCGCGGCTCGGGATAATCGAACCGCCGGTCTTCGACCGTCAGCAGCGGTCCGGCGAACACCTCGCCCGCATCGGCGAAGTCGAGGCCGCGTTCGGCAAGCGTGCGGGCGCGCTTCGCCGGATCGAACGCCAACTTCACCAAATTTATGTACGTATATAAAGTGGTGGCGTCAACCGGCCTCGACAGCGCCGCCGGCGGGCGGCAAAGGGGGGCATGACGTCCGAAACCCCCGCCGAGCGCGCACGGCGCAAGTTCGTCTTCGGCGTCCTCGAGCAGGTGTCGAACATCCTCGGCGCGATGGCCGCGAGCGTCCTCGTCGTCGGGCTGGTCCTGCCGACGATCGGCGCGTTCGCCGGAACCGGCAAGGTATCGCGCGGGGATCTCGCCGAGGTGGCGACGCTGGTGATTGCTTTCGCCGCGATCGCCGCGGTCGCCGCCGCCATCGTCCGTGGCCTCGCGCGCGGCATCGACGACGACGCCGGCGGCCTGTTCCGCCGTGGGCGTCGGGACGACCTGCTCAGCGGCGAAGGCTGACGCGCCGGTGGCGATGATGGCGGCCACCCACATGGCGTTCGGCCTCGGGACCGGCTTCATCGTCGTCGTCTTCGCCGCCGCCGTCGGCCTCTACCTGTGGGCGCGGCCGCGGCGGTGAGCCGCGAGCGGGCCGACGTCGCGCTCGTCACGCTCGGCCTCGCCGAATCGCGGACGCGGGCGCAGGCGCTGATCCTCGCCGGGCTGGTCTTTGCCGGCGACCGGCGGGTCGACAAGGCGGGGCAGGCGGTCGACGGCGACGTGCCGCTGACGGTCCGTGGCCGCGACCATCCGTGGGTGTCGCGCGGCGGGGTCAAGCTGGCGCACGGGCTCGACCGGTTCGGCTGGGACGTAGCCGGGGTCACCGCGATCGACGTCGGCGCATCGACGGGGGGTTTCACCGACGTCCTGCTGACGCGCGGCGCGGCGCATGTCTTCGCGGTCGACTCTGGCACGAACCAGCTTGCGTGGAAGCTACGCGGCGACCTGCGCGTCACGGTCCTCGAGCAGACGAGCGCGCGAGTGCTGACTGCCGGTCACATCCCGGTGCCGGTCGACCTGATCGTCTGCGACGCGAGCTTTATCGAGCTGGCTAAGGTGCTCGACCGGCCGTTGGACTTCGCCACGCCGTCGGCGCGGCTGATGGCGCTGATCAAGCCGCAATTCGAGGCGGGGCGCGCCGAGGTCGGCAAGGGCGGCGTCGTCCGCGACCCCGCCGTGCATGCCCGCGTCTGCGGCGAGGTCGCGGCGTGGCTCACGGCGCGCGGGTGGACGGTCGAGGGGGTCGAGCCGAGCCCGATCACTGGGCCCGAAGGCAACATCGAGTTCCTGATCGCGGCCCGGTCCGGCTAGCAGACCGCATGCTCAACCCAGCCACCGTTGACGCCGCCATGGCGCAGCGCCACATCGGCGGCTAAAGGAGCGCGCATCATGCAGTCGCAAAACCGTATTTTCGAGGACATGTCGAAAATCGCCACGTCGGCGATGGGGACGATGGCGGGTGTCGGGCGCGAGGTCGAGGGTTTGATCCGCACGCGCGTGCGCGAGCTGATCGGCGACGTCGACATGGTCGGCCGCGACGAGTTCGAGGCGGTCAAGGCGATGGCGGCGACCGCCCGCGCCGACGCCGAGGCACTGAAGGCCGAGGTCGCCGCGCTCAGGGCGGCGATGGCGTCCGCCCCTGCTGCCGAAGCCGCCTCGACCCCGGCTTCCGATCCCGTTCCCGCCCCGACCGACGTTCCGGCACCGACCGACGTCCCGCCGGCGACGCCCACCGATGTGCCGCCATTCGAGCCGACCGACCACGCGCCGCCGGCCGCCGGCAACGACGCCGTTCCGCCGCCGGGCACCGGAAGTGCCCCGATTGTCTAGTTACCCACAAGATTTGGGGGTCGTCGCCGAAACTCCGCTTGCATCGCCGCGCGCGCGCCAGCAGCGTGACGCATCGCGGTTGGGCGGAGGCCGGGGCGCATGACGCAGCTCGACATCGACTTCCAGCCGGCCCCGGCCGCGCCGATCGATATGCTCGAGCATTATTTCAACGCCCATGGCTGGGCGTTCGAGCGCACCGGCGACGAGGAGATCACCGCCAGCGTCGCGTCGGCGTTCGCCAACTTCCAGCTGCGCGCGCTGTGGCGCGAGGACGAGCGCGTCCTCCAATTCATCGCCATGCCCGACATCCGTGTCCCCGACGCCAAGCGAGCGGCGATGTACGAAACGCTCGGGCTGATCAACGAGCAGCTGTGGATCGGGCATTTCGAGATGTGGGCGGCCGACGGAACGCTGCTGTTCCGCCACGCCACGCTGCTCGACAGCGACGACGACGACGAGGACATCGACCTGACCCTCGGCCAGGCCGAGATGCTCGTCGACGCCGCGATCGACGAGTGCGAGCGCTTCTACCCCGTCTTCCAGTTCGTCCTGTGGGCGGGCAAGTCGCCGGCCGAGGCGATCGAGGCGGCGCTGCTCGATACGGTCGGCGAGGCGTGACCGCCACCGGGCCGGCCGCGCCGGTGTGGCTGGTCGGTCACGGCAATCTCGGCGGCGCGCTCGCCGAGCGCTGGCGGGCGACCGGGCGCAAGGTCGTCGTTGTCGATACGCGCCGGGCGCTGCCCGACGCCGTCCCGGCGACCATCGTCCTCGCGGTCAAGCCGCAGGTCTGGAGCGGCGTCGCCGCCGACCTCGCCGCGCACGTCGGCGGTCGCCTTGCCGAGACTACGGTCGTCTCGGTCATGGCCGGGGTGATGATCGCCGACCTTGCCGCGCGCCTGCCGGCGGCCGGCGTCGTCCGCACGATCCCCAACACGCCGTCACGGATCGGGCGCGGGGTCACGCCGATGGCCGCTGGGGCGACGACGACGCCGGCGCAGCGTGCCGCCGCCGAGGACCTGATG
>CAHJWT010000255.1 GCA_903643075.1 Sphingomonadaceae bacterium
CGGCCGCGGCGGTGCTGCGCGAGCTGCTCGCCGCCGAGACGGAAGCTAGCGAGGACGGCCGCCTGCGCCGGCTGCAGATCGACCTTTCGCGCGCGCTCGAGAAGGCTGGCCGCGCACCGGAGGCGATGGCGACGGCGCGCGAGGCGGTTGCGGCGGGTCGGCGGCTCTATCCGGACTCGCCGCAGACCGCGGCCGCGACAGCCGAATACGCCTATCATCTCGACCAGGCGCACCGCCATCGCGAGTCGCTCGAGATGCACGAGCTGGCGTACGCGATCCGGACGAGCTCTCTCGGGCCGCTCGCCGAAGCGACCAACCGCAGCCGGTACGAGATCGGCGAACTCAACCGCGTCCTGTGTAACTGGGACGAGGCCGAGTTCTACTTCCATCAGGTGATCGTCGCCGAGCGCAACGCGCGGCGGCCGCTGACGCCGCTCGTCGCCAATGCGACCAATAACCTCGCCGACACGCTGATCCGCACGGGCGAGCTCCGGGTCGCGGGCGAACTGGCCGACCACGCGATCGTGCTGCGCACACAGCTGTTCGGCGCGGACAGTGACGAGGTCTGGCGCTCGCGAACGACCAGGGCGGCGTGGCTGCTCGCGTCCGGCGATGCTGCCGGCGCCGAGGCCCTTGCTGCGGACGGGGCGGCGCGCCGCGACAGGAACGAGGTCGGGTTCGTCCTGATCGGCGCGCACGCTGCGCTGGCGCTCGGCGAGCACGACCGCGCGCTCGAACGCGCTGCGCGCATCCTCGACTGCATCGAGCCCGCACAGGTCGGCAGCGCGGTGTCGTGGGACGGCTACTGCGACCTGATCGGCGTGGCGTTGAACGCCGCGACGCGGCTCGGCCGGTCGGGCGACGTGCTGCCGTATCTCGTCGGCCTGCCGGCGATCGTCGAGCGGCTGCTGCCGGAGCTGGCCCAGTCCTCGTCGGAGAATGCAATCGGCACGTTCGTGCTCCACGCCTATCAGGTGGTCTCGCAGTGGCTGCCGACGCTGGCGCAGGCGGGGGCGCCCGGTCCCGCCGACCTCGCGGCGGCGCTGCATTTCCTGCAGTTGGTCAAGGGCTTGCGGACGCGTTACCTGCGCTGGCGCCAACCGGGCGCGCCCGACGTCCGGCGCATCGAGCCGCCGGCGAAGCGCGCGCGGCGCGAGCAGCAGCTGGCACAATTGGCGGCGCTGCGCGAGCAGCTCGACCAGTACCCGCGACCCGCGCCCGGGACGCTGCGCTCGTTCGAGGTCCTCGCGCTCCTGCTCGAGAAGCACGCGATCGAGCGCGGCCTCGCCGCGGGCGTCGGCGATCTCGAGGTCGCGCTCGACACGTGGCCCGACGTCCAGTCGCTCGTTCCCGACGATACGCTCGTGCTCGAGTTCGCCCGGACCGCGGCGAGCGGCATGCCGGCGCGCTATTTCGCCTTCGCGGTCGGCAGCGGCGCCTGCGACCTCGTCGACCTCGGCCTGTGCTCGCAGATCGATGCGGCGATCGAGGAGTTGCGCGCGTCGCTGTTCGCCGAGGCGTGGGCCGCCGGCGCGCCCGAGCCGGTCTGGATGCGGCGCTCGCGCTTCCTCGGGCGCAAGCTGCTCGCGCCGTTCGACACGGCGATCGCCGCCGCGCGCCGCGTGATCGTCTGCCCCGAAGGCGAGCTCGGCGCGGTTCCGTTCGAAATTCTGACGCTCGCCGCCGGCGGCTTCCTCGTCGACACGGTTGACGTCAGCTACCTGACGCGCGCGGCCGAGCTCGCCAAGGCGCGCAAGTTCATGGCGCGCGGCGCGGCCCCGGTCGTCATCGGCGGCCCCGACTTCGATCTTCCCGGCAGCTATACCGGCACCGTCAGCCACCGCCTCGAAATCGGCGACCGGCTGGTGGCGGCGATCGGCGATGCCCGCTTCACCCCGCTCGTCAGCGCCGAGCGCGACGCGCGGATCGTCGCCGCGCTGCTCGACGTCCCGCCGCTGGTCGGCATCTGGGCGCTGGCGACCGAACTGGCGCGCAACGGCTCGCCCGAGATCGTCCACCTTGCGACCCACGGCTTCTGCCTGCCGTTCCGCGACGCCGCCGACGCGCCGCAGGGCGGCACCGGCGCGAGCGGCAGCGCCTTCGACCGGCGCATGTTCCTCGACGATCCGATGCAGCGCAGCGGACTTGTCTTCGGCGGCGCCAACGCCGCGCTCGCCGGCCACTCGCTGCCCGAGGAGGTTGGCGGCGGGCTGCTGAGCGCCGCGCAGGTCCAGGACCTCGATCTCCAGCAGACCGACCTCGCGGTGCTCGCGGCGTGCCGCTCGGGGCTCGGCCAGGCCGAACTCGCCGACGGCGCGCACGGCCTGCGCCGCGCCTTCCTCGCCGCCGGCTGCCGCACCGTCGTCAGCGCGCTGTGGGACATCCCGAGCACCAGCGCGACCGAGCAGATGGAGGTTTTCTATACGCGCCTGCTCGCCGGCGACGGCCGCCTCGCGGCGCTCAAGGCGTCGCGCGACCGGCTGCGCGAGGGCCACCCGCGCGACCCGATCCACTGGGCGGGCTTCGTACTCGACGGGCTCGACGGTCCGCTCGCCCGCTTCCACCCGCTCGCCGAACTGACGGTCGCCGAGGTCTCGCTTCGCGATTGGGGCATCGGGCCCGACGGCGGCGACCTCGACGGCATGGTCACGGCGCTGTCGGGCAAGGTCCCCGCGTCGACCGAATCGCTGTCGACGGCGCAGCTGCGCAAGGCGCTTACCCTGCCAACGCTCGACGCCAAGGAGCGGGCGCACGTGCTGTTCAAGCTCGGCGACCGCGCCAGTCGTCTCGGGGCCTTCGCCGAGGCGATAGGCCTGTTTGAACAGATCCTGGCGACCGACCCCGCGCCCGACCACGCCGACCGGCTGCGCTACACGATCGCCAAGAACCATCAGCAGGCCGGCAACCTCGACGCGGCGCGGCAGGGCTACGACGAGGTGCTGGCGAACGACCCCGAACCGCGGCTCCGCGCGCTGACGCTGGTCAACCGGGCCGAGGTGTTCCGCGGCCTCGACCAGCACGCGGCGGCGCTCGCCGACCTTGACGCCGTCGTCGCTGCCGCCGACGCACCGCCCGACCAGCGCCTCCTCGCGCGCAGCAACCGCGCCAGTCTGCTGGCCCGGTCCGATCCGACGCAGGCGCTCGCCGACAGCGACTTCGTTCTCGACGCCGGCGGCGGCGGCGTCATCGCGCCCGACATCCTCGCTGCCCATCGCTACAACCGCGCGGCTGCGCTGAGGCGGCTCGACCGTCCCACCGAGGCGCTGGCCCAACTGGAGCAGCTTGTGAGCGCCGACATCCCGGAAGCGATCCGCAGCGCCGCGGTCGACCTGCGCCGCGAGATCGCACCCGGCGCGACCGTTTGAAATGGGGGGA
>CAHJWT010000256.1 GCA_903643075.1 Sphingomonadaceae bacterium
GAGCGCTGCGACCAGCGCGCGGTAGCGGGCGAGGACGCTCGTCCCGAGCACGGTCAGCGTCGCGCCGCCGCCGCCCGAGCCGCCGTGCGCGGTGGCGACCAGCGGCGTGGTCCAGCAGCGGTTCATCGTGTCGACCATCAACCACGTCCGGCGGTAGCTGAGGCCGAGCGCGCGTCCCGCCGCCGAGATCGATCCGGTCGCGGCGATCGCGGCGAGCAGATCGGCCTTGCCCGGACCGAGCGCGAACTCGTCGCCGCAGGCGATTCGGGCCCTGAGCCTGAGCGGCGACGGCGGTACAACCATCATGTCATCCTACCCGCAAGCGGACCGACAATCGACCGGAGTCGCGCCGCCGGCGGTGGCGATCGCGACACAACCGAAACAAGACGTTGTCTTGCGCATTTATTGCTGCGTGTGGATGACCCGCCAGCATTGCCCGCTCGTGCCTCGCAGCGGCGGCATGCGTCGGGCGGTCGGCGTCGCCCTGCCCGCGCGCAACGAGGCGGCGCTGATCGGGGCATGTCTCGGCGGCCTCGACGCCGCCGCAGCGGTGGCCGACGCCGACGTCACGGTCCTCGTCTTCGTCAACAACAGTCGCGACATGACCGCACGGCTCGCCCGCGCCTTCGTGCCGTGCGCGTGCCGCGTCGTCGTCGTCGAGGCGGTCCTGCCGGCGGGGTCGAGCCACGCCGGCGGAGCCCGTCGCACCGCGCTCGACCGGCTCGTCGATCTGCTGCCCGGCGATGGGGTGGCGATGACGACCGACGCCGACAGCGTCGTCGACCGCGACTGGATCGCCGCCAACCTCGGCGAGATCCGCGCCGGGGCCGACGCCGTCGCCGGCATCGTCACCTTCGACGACGCCGCCTTCGCGGCGCTGCCGGCGCTGCCCGGGCGCGCGCTCGAATGGCGGCTCGCCGACCTCCACGCGCGCCTCGCCGACCTGCTCGATCCGTCGGCGCACAACCCATGGCCGCACCATATCTGGGCGTGGGGAGCGAGCCTCGCGATCACCGTCGACGCCTATCGCCGGATCGGCGGGCTGCCGGCGGTGCCGCTGGCGGAAGACCGCGCCTTCGCCGCCGCGGTCGAACGCGCCGACCTGCGCCTGCGCCGGAGCTACGCGCCGGTCGTCTACACCTCGCCACGTCGCGTCGGGCGCGCCCCGGGAGGCTTCGCCGATCTCATCCGTGGGTTCGCCGGCGGTGACGATGCCCTGTGCGATGCCGCGCTCGAGCCGACCCGCGACCTCGTCCGCCGGCTGCGCTGGCGGGCTCGGCTGCGGATCGCCTTCGCGCGCGGCGGGACAGCGGCAGCCGATATGGCCGCGCGCGAACTCGGCATCGGCGCGATCACGGCCACCGGGTTCGGTGCATTCTGGCATGGGGTCGAGACGGCGGCGACAGGGCTTCGCCGCGAGCGCCTCGCCCCGGAGCGGCTGGCCGACGAGGTTGCGCTCGCCGAGCGGTTGGTCAATCGGCTCGCAGCACGTCGAGGCGATAGTCCGCCGTCCGCGCTCGCCGCATGACCCGCGCCCACGGGGCCGCCGCCTCGAACGCGGCGACGGCGTCGTCGCCGGTCAGCGGATAGTCAGGCGTTGGGCCGAGCCAGTGGACGAGCATCAGATCGGCTCCCGGTTCGGCCAGCGCGCGCACTCGCTCGGCGACCTGCGCCAGGGTGGGCGCGTCGAAATAATAGAGCATCTCCGACAGGACGACGAGGTCGAAGCGGCCGGCTGGGCTGTCGGCGGGGAAATCGACCCGCTCGAAGCGGACGCCGGGGAGGCCGGCGCATCGCTTCTCGGCGGCGGCGATCGCGGCGGCGGCGACGTCGATGCCGAGCACCGCGTCGCACTTTGTCGCCAGCCGCGCGGTCAGCTCGCCGATCGAGCAGCCGACCTCCATTGCACTGGGGTAGCGCGGCCGCGGCAGCGCGGCGAGGGTCGCGGCGTATTTGGCCGCCTCGTAGGCGCTCGTGGTGAAGCGCCACGGGTCGGGATCGGCGGCATAGAGCGCATCGAAATAGCCCGGTTCCTGCGCTCTGGCGGTCACGCGAAGCGCCCGCCGTGCGTGACCAGCCATCCCGCGGCATGGTCGCGCGACGCGTCGAGAAACGGCTGGCGGAGATAGGTCTCGAGGTCGCGGCAGACGCGGTCGAGCGGATCGGGCGCGATGAACGCCGACAGGCCGATGTTCCGCCGCGTCGCCTCGATGCAGCCGAGCGCGAGTTCCTCGAAACCACCGCGGGCAAGGTCGACATAGGCGTCGATCGCCGCCGGGTCGCCGTCGACCCGCCGCGCGGCCTCGACGACGAGCAGGCGCGCGCCCTCGTGCCCTGCCGCGGCGCGGGCGAAGCGCGCACGGATCACGGGATCACCGTCGCGACCGGTTGCGCGCAGGCGTTCGGCGTGGAGCTTCATGATCCGGTCGAGGCCCCCGAGCTGGACCGCGAGGACGCGCCACGCCCCGCCCGAGAACAGCGGCGAGCGGTAGTAGTCGCCCGGTGCTCCGATCGTCGCCGCGTCGGGGACAAACACGCCGGCGAAGGTCACCGTGCCGGTCGCCGTGCCGCGCATCCCGCTCGCCCGCCACACCGACAGATCGACGGCGACCCCCGTCCCCGTCAGGTCGGGGAGGAGCATTAGCGGGCCGCGATCGCCCCCGGGGTGGGCGGTGATCACCGCGCGCCGGATGCTGCCGGCACCCGAGCAGTGGACCTTGCCGCCGTCGACGATCCAGCCGCCGTCGCCGCGGCGCGCGGTAAGGCCGGGAGGGCGCTCGGCGTTCCACACGCCCGACGGTCGGCCGCCCGCGGCTTCGTTCGCAAGGAGCGCCGTCGCTGCCGCGCCGCCATAGTGCCGCGCGAGGATAACGGCATTGACGTGGCCCTCGTACAGACGACCTACGGTCAAGCTTGCTGCGCCGATGCTGCGCAGCACGGCGCACAAATCCGCCGTGGAGGTGAAGCCGGCGAACGGCGCGGCGAGGAGGCCGACTTCGGCGAGCGCAGCGATATCGAGCGCCGGATAGACCGCGGCTGCGTCGACGGCAGCGGCGCGAGCAACGATCGCCGGGGCGATCGCGTCGGCGGCAGCGACCGCGTCGAGCCGCTCGGGAACGCAATCGACGGGGCGGACATTGCGCATGGATGCCTAACCGCCGCCCCGCTGCGACGTTCCGCGACCGCATCGCGTCCGCCGCGTTCCGCGGCCGGATCGCAGTCATCGCCCCGCATCCCGACGACGAGACGCTCGGCTGCGGATCGCTGATCGCGGCCGGTGCCGACGTCGCGGTCGTCGTCCTGACCGACGGCACCGAGTCGCATCCCGGCTCGCGGCGCTGGCCGGCGGCGGCGCGGGCGCGG
>CAHJWT010000257.1 GCA_903643075.1 Sphingomonadaceae bacterium
TCGCGACGATGCCGGCGGGCGAGCGCGCGGACGGTGTGGCCGGCCGCGACCGCGAGCCGGACCACGTGCCCGCCGACGAAGCCCGTGCCGCCGGTGACGGCCAGCCGCACCGGTCAGGTTTCTTCGCTCGCAAACGACTCCGTGTCGGCGACGACGAGTTTCTGGAGTTCGATCGCCGCGACCTTGTTCAGGTCCATGATCGTCGTGCAGCGCGACGTGTTCGCGAAGTCGATCATGACGATGTTCGGCATGAACGTCTTGAGCATCGTCCCGCCGGCCGCGGTCCCGGCCCCGGCGGTCAGGCGGTCGTTGATCGATTCGCTCAGGCCGGCGCGCCACGTCTTCTGGAGCGCGGCGCTGTTGGTCTTCGACCACATCCGCTCGTTGCGGCTCTTGATGTTGCCGATCAGGCCGGTGCTGGTCCAGTACATCATGCCCATCGCCTCGGGATGGCTTCTGATGCCCTCCGACATCAGTCCTTTCTGCTTCTTCTTGTTCTCGCCGATCGGGCGCACCCCCATGACCGACGTCCCGCCCTTCCCGTAATATTGCAGGCCGTCGTAATTGGCGTCGTACTGGCCACCGCCGTTGCAGTTCTTGATCCCGCAGATGCCGTCGGCGGCGGTATAGCCGCCCGCCGCGGCCAGCCCGTCGCGCGTGAAGACGACGACGACCTTGCCCGCCAGCTCGGCGAGGGTCTTGCGGTTGAGGTTGCCGCCCCCCCGGTAGATCTTGTCGCCGAGCAGACCGACGCACGCCTCGGCGACGAGGGGCCAGTTCAGGCATTTGTCGAATTTCAGGATCAGGAACTCGGTCGGGCTGGCGACGACGAAGGCACTGGCGTCGCTCAGCATCTTCTGCAGCGTCTCGCCGAACGCGCCGACCCGGATCGACGACCGCTGGAGCTGCGTCGTCCGGCCGGTGTCGGCGAGGAAGCGGGTCTTCAGCTCCTGCGACTTCGCCGCGCCGTCGGCGTGATAGGCCCGCATCTCGACGTTCTTGACGCCGCCGGTCGTCCCGGCGGTCTTGGCGACCGCGATGCGGAGGTCGAACAGCCGGACGCCGGCTTCGGCCTGCTGGCGGATGTCGAGGTTCTGCGTCTGGGCATAGCCCGCCCCGCCGGTGATGCCGGCGTCGTGGCTGCCGGCCATGACGATGGTGTTAAGCTGGGCGTCCTTGCCGCACAGGTCGTGATACGTCCCCACCGCTTATCCCCCGCCGCCTGCCAGGTGCCTTACCGGGTCGGGGCGGGAAACGCCAACGCGATCAGGCGGCGATCTCGAACGGCTGGATCTCGCCGGACAGGTACTGCGACCGCGCCTTCGACCGGCTGAGCTTGCCGCTCGACGTCCGGGGCAGCGTCCGCGGCGGGACGAGCTCGACGACGCAGGACATGCCGGTGATCGCGCGGACCTTGCCGCGGATCGCGTCGCGCAAGTGGGTCCGCTCGGCCACATCCGACGTCCGGCACTGGACGAGGACGGCGGGGGCCTCCTCGCCGCCGGGCGTGGTGATGGCGAAGGCGGCGATGTCGCCCGCCTTGAAGCCGGGCAGCTGCTCGATCGCCCACTCGATGTCCTGCGGCCAGTGGTTGCGGCCGTTGATGATGATCATGTCTTTCGCCCGGCCGACGATGTAGACGTAGCCGTCGGCGAGATAGGCCATGTCGCCGGTGTCGAGCCAGCCGTCGGCCAGACACGCCGCCGTCGCCGCGTCGTCGCGGAAATAGCCGGCCATGATCCCGAGCCCCGACACGAACAGCCGGCCGATGTGGCGGTCGGCAAGCGCCGCGCCGTCTTCGCCGCGGATCGCGATCGTCAGGCCGGGCAGCGCCCGGCCGCAGTTGACGATCGCGCGATAGCGGGTCGGCTTGTCGCCGATGCCGGCCCCGATCCCGGCATAGCCCTCGCCCGACAGGACACGCTCGTCGACGAGGTCGGTGACGATGCCTTCGCCGACCGGCATGATGCTGACCGCCAGCGTCGCCTCGGCGAGGCCGTAGCTCGGCAGGAAGGCACTCGCGCTGAACCCGGCCGGGTCGAACATGTCGACGAAGTGCTGCATCACCTCGGGCCGGATCATGTCGGCGCCGTTCCCCGCGACGCGCCAGCGCGACAGGTCGAAGCGTTCACGGACGTCGATCGCGCTGCTGATCCGCCGCGCGCAGATGTCGTAGCCGAAGGTCGGCGAATAGCTGAGCGTCGTCCCCACGTTGCGCCCGATCAGCGTCAGCCACGACAGCGGCCGCCGCGCGAAGTCGTCGGTCGCGAGATAATCGGCCGACATCTGGTTGGCGAGCGGCGACAGCAGGCAGCCGACCAGCCCCATGTCGTGGTAGAACGGCAGCCACGACACGACGCGGTCGCTGTCCTGGATCTCGGTCGACGTCGCGTGGCCGGCGAGGTTGGCGAGAAGGGCGCGGTGGGTCACCGCGACGCCGTGGGGGAAGCGGGTGCTGCCGCTCGAATACTGGAGGTAGGCGACGTCGTCGGGGTCGGCGGCGGGCAGGTCGGCGGGCGGCGCGACCAGCCGCAGGAACTCCGACCAGTCGTGCGCGCGGCAATCGGGAACCGCCGCCGCCGCCTCGGCGACGAGCGGGAACAATCCTGGTGGCGACACGACGACGGTCGGCGCACAGCTGCGCAGTTGCGTCGCGATCTGTTCGACATAGGCGTCGCGACCGCCGAACGAGGTCGGCAGCGGCAGCGGCGTCGGCAGTGCCCCGGCGTAGATCGCGCCGAAGAAAAGCCGCGCGAACTCGGCCGACGTCTCGGCGATCAGCGCGACGCGGTCGCCGGGGCCGACCCCGGTCGCGATCAGCCGCGCGGCATCGTCCACCGCGTCGTCGCGCAGCGCGGCGAACGGATAGGCGCGGACGAGGTCGGCGCGGCCATCGTAGAAGTTGAGTCCGCGGCGACCGCGCGCGGCGTAATCGAGCGCCTCGCCGAGCGTGGCGAAATCGGCGATACGGCGCGGCAGGGGATCGAACGTCGGCGTCGCCTCCGGCTCGGCCGCCATCACATCCGGCTTGGTCGTCGCACCCGGCAACCGCGATCCTCCTCTGCCCCGGCGCGCCGCTGGCGGCACCGTCCGGTCGATGCCCGAACGTATCGCGCGGCGAGGCGTTCAAATTCCGACGTGAGTGTGGCAGGAACGTGGCGTCAACTTATGGCCCGCGCTCCCTCGCCCCTCGACGACGCCGCGCTGCGCGACCTCGCGCTATGGTACGTCGGCCGCTATGCGACGAGCGAGGCGAAGCTGCGGCGCTATCTCGGCCGCAAGCTGTTCGAGCGCGGCTGGGGCGGTGACGGCCCCCCGCCGGTCGACGCCGTCGTCGCG
>CAHJWT010000258.1 GCA_903643075.1 Sphingomonadaceae bacterium
CCGCGGTCTTCGCGCGCCGCGACCGCGATCCCGCCCCCGCCAAGCGGCACCGCGACCGACCCGCGCGCGCTAAGCGACCCGTAGCTGCCGCCGTCGATCTCGGCGGTAGCGGCGGCGGTCGTCGGGTCGGCGCTGGCCAGCTCGATCGTCCCCGCCAGCGCGCCCTCGCCGAACGCCCCCGCGCCGGCCCCGCGCGTGACGCGGACGTTCGCCAGCCGCTCGGGAGCGAAGGCGAACCACGGGATGTAGCCGGCGAACGGATCGGCGACCGGGGCGCCGTCGAGGAGGACGAGGGCGCGGCTCGACGCGTTGCCGCCGATCGCGCGGAGCGTCGCTCCCTGGCTGGTCGGGTTGGCGGCGCGGCTGTCGGTGCGGCGAAACTGCTGGAAACCGGCGACACGCCCGAGGATGTCCTCGATCCGCCCCGACGGCGCGTCGGTCAGCGCGTCGCGCGGGATCGTCACCGTGTCGTAGGCGACCGCCCCCGCCGGTCGCGCCAGCGCGGTGACGACGATCTCGGGAGCGGGGACGGCGTCGATCACGGACGGTCGCCCCCTCTGCCGCGGTGCGGTTGTCCGCCGACCGGCTCGCCGGCGCTATCAGCCGTGGCCGGCAGCGACAACCGGGGTGCGACCGCCGCTCCCGCCCTGCCGCGCGACCTTGACGGACGGCGCGCCCCGCCCCTATTGAGCCGACGTGCGCGCCGCGCGGCGACCATAGCTCAATCGGTTAGAGCGCCGGTTTGTGGTACCGGAGGTTGCGGGTTCGATCCCCGTTGGTCGCCCCAGCTCCCGGCGGGGTTTTGCCGCCGCCCGCCCCAGCGCAGCGGCTCGATCAGTTGGGCGTGGAGCCGCGCCGGCACGGGATGGTCGGTGCCATAATCCGCCGGCCAGTGGCGCGGCACGTACCACGTCCCGAACAGCCGGTCGACGAAGGGCAGCATCGCCGCATAGTTGCGGTCGATGTGATCGCGCCGGGTGTGGTGCCAGTGGTGGAACGCCGGCGTCGCGACGATGCTTTCGAGTGGCCCGAAGCGCCAGCGGACGTTGGCGTGGATGAAGAACCCCCAGAAGGTGCCGACGACGATGACGACGAGGCTGACGACGTCGGGCCGCCCCGACATCGGGCTGGCGAGGCCGAGGACATAGAGCGGGACTAGCCCGACGAACTTGCCGAAGACCATGTCGACCGGGTGGGCGCGGGTATTGACCAGCCAGTCGAGATGCTCGGCCGAATGGTGGAGCGCGTGGAACCGCCACAGCAGCGGGATCTCGTGGCTCCAGCGGTGGCCCCAGTAGAAGCCGATCTCCCCGACAATCAGCGCGGCGACGATCCGCAGCGGCAGCGGCAGCGACTGGCTGAACGCCTGGACCGCGCCGGGGACGACGCGGTGGACGCCCCACGCGATCGCCGCCATCGGCACGGCGAGGAGGACGCCGGGGAGCAGGCTCGACAGAAAGTACCAGAACAGGTCGGTCGTCCAGCCGCGGCGGAGGAGCCGCTCCGACCGCAGCGCGAACAGGCGCTCAAGCGGAACGAAGACGGCCGCAAGCAGGACGAGCCACACCGCGAGGTGGAACATCTGGCTGAGGATCGCGGGCAGCGACATGGCGTCGTCCTACCGCAGGTCGTGGCGAAACGCGACCGCCACCGGACCGGACTTGCGCCGAACCGGTGGCGGTTGGTCTCAGGCGGCGACCGCCGCGTGCCGGCGCGAGCGCAGCGCGCCGCCGACGAGGCCGAGGCCGCCGAACATCAGCGCCCACGTCGCCGGCTCGGGAACCGCAGTCCCCGACACGCCGTCGAGAAGCGAGAAGGGCGGAACGCCGGTGGGCGTGCCGTGGGCGAGAAACGACAAGGTCGCGCTCGTGCCATCGGCGACGAAGACGAAGCGCTCGTTCATCCAGCCGCTGAAGCCGTGGCTAGGGTTGTCGTAAATCGCGGTCGATTGCGACGGTGCGCCGCCGAGACTGACCTCCCACTGCTCGGTCTGCTTACCGTCGAACCCGTACTGCTGAATGCCGCCCCACGCGAACTTGATCGCGTACTTCGCGCCGACGGTCAGGCCGGTCAGCACCTGCTGGATCGGCGCGACGCCGAAAGCGCCGTCGGCCCCGACGTAGTTGCCGCCGAACGGGCTCGCGGTCAGACCATTGGCCGAGCCGTTGGCCGGGCCCCACAGCTTGAGATTGCCGTAGACGCCGTTCGAGCCGACGCTGTCGGCGTCGGTCGCTCCGAACACGAAGTTGTAGCCGTTGGTCGTCCAACCGACAGCATTGGTGTTATAGCCGAGCTGGCCGAGCCCATTCGTCAGGTTCTCGAAGCTGCCGTTCGAGACGAGATTGGGCGTCGCCACCGCCGGCACCGCCGCCACGCCGACCGCGAGCGCGGCGAGAAGCTGGATCCGCTGCATGATAGTCCCCCGAAAAGTTAACGGCTGGATCGCCGCCACTCGCGGACCCATGCCAGCGATCATTTCCTAATACAAGGTTAAAATGATTATTTTACAACAGTCTAACCACCACAATTGAAAAGCGGTTCTTAGAAAGAAAACAAAAACTTAGGCATCGGTGATCGCTACCTATCGTGATTTGTTAACTATTTATCTGTCCCCTTTCGCAGGCTTTGGTGTCTCCGGCATCGGCAGCGGCGGTAGGCCAGCCCCCAAACCCAGCTTCCTATCGAGCCGCGCATCGTCTATCGCCGCCCGCTCCCCGCCGCGACCAGGGTTGCCCGATGCTGTTCGATGCCGCCGATTTCGACGCCCATGAAACGGTTCAGTTTGTCGCCGATCCCGCCTCCGGTCTCCACGCGATCATCGCGGTCCATTCGACCCATCGCGGCCCGGCGGCGGGCGGCTGCCGCTTCTGGCGCTACGTCGACGACACCGCCGCGCTCGACGACGCGCTCCGCTTGTCGCGCGGGATGAGCTACAAGAACGCGATGGCCGACCTGCCGATGGGTGGCGGCAAGGCGGTCGTGCTCGCCGCCGGACCGAAGTCGGACGCGTTGCTCGAGGCGTTCGGCGCGGCGGTCGACGCGCTTGGCGGGCAGTACGTCACCGCCGAGGACGTCGGCATGACCGACGCCGACATGACCGTCATCGCGCGGCGGACGAAGCACGTCTCCGGCCTGCCCGTCGCCGGCGGCGCGGCCGGCGGCAACCCCGGCCCGTCGACCGCCGAGGGGGTGTTCGTCGGGATGCGCGCCGCCGTCCGCCACAAGCTCGGTCGCGATGGCTTCGCCGGGGTCCACGTCGCGGTCCAGGGGCTCGGCAGCGTCGGCGGCGGCGTCGCCGAGCGCCTGGCGCACGCAGGCG
>CAHJWT010000259.1 GCA_903643075.1 Sphingomonadaceae bacterium
GCCTCGCCGCGCCCCAGCCCGACCGCGATCGCCGACGCCAGTGTGCAGCCGGTGCCGTGGGTGTGCCGCCCCGGCAGCCGCGGCCCGGCGAGGCGCGTCTGCCCGTCGCGGGTGACCAGCCAATCGACGACCTCGTCGCCGGCAAGGTGTCCGCCCTTGGCCAGCACGGCGCGCGCGCCCCGCCCGATCAGCTCCTGCGCGGCGAGGAGGGAATCGCCCTCGTCGTCGACCGGCGCGTCGGCCAGCGCCACCAGCTCGGGCGTGTTCGGCGTGACCAGCGTCGCACGCGGCAACAGCGCCGTCAGCGCCGCGACCGCGTCGTCGTCGAGCAGACTCGCGCCGCCCTTGGCAACCATCACCGGGTCGAGGACGATCGGCACCGATACGTCGCGCAGCACCTCGCCCACCGCGGCGATCACCGCGGCCGAGCCGAGCATCCCCAGCTTGATCGCATCGACCCCGATGTCGTCGATCACCGCGCGCATCTGCGCCGCGACGACCTCGGCCGGGATGGCATGGACGGCGTGGACCCCGGTCGTGTCCTGCACCGTCACCGCCGTCACTGCGGTCGCGGCATAGCCGCCGAGGACGGTCACCGTCTTGATATCGGCCTGGATGCCCGCCCCGCCCGACGAGTCGGAGCCGGCGACGATGAGGATGCGGGGGATCACCCCGCCGCCGCGACCGCCGCACAGATGTCGTCGACCACCTCGGTGACCACGCCGATGTCCTCGCCCTCGGCCATGACCCGGATCAGCGGTTCGGTGCCGCTCTTGCGGATGAGGAGGCGGCCGGCGCCGTTGAGGCGCGCCTCGCCGGTCGCGATCGCGTCGCGGACCGCCGCCGTCTCGAGCGGCGCGCCGCCGGCGAAGCGGACGTTCTTGAGGAGCTGCGGCAGCGGATCGAACAGGTGGAGGACCTCGCTCGCCGGCTTGCCCGCCTGGACGAGGACGGCGAGGATCTGGAGCGCGGCGACCAGCCCGTCGCCGGTCGTCGCGTGGTCGGCGAGGATCAGGTGGCCCGACTGCTCGCCGCCGATGTTGAAGCCCTTCGCCCGCATCGCCTCGAGCACATAGCGGTCGCCGACCGCCGTCCGTTCGAGGGTCAGCCCCTGGCCGGCGAGGTGGCGTTCGAGGCCGAGGTTCGACATCACCGTGGCGACCAGCCCGCCGCCCTTGAGCTTGCCGCGCCGCGCCCAGTCGCCGACGATCAGCGCCATCAGCTGGTCGCCGTCGACCAGCGTCCCGTGCTCGTCGGCGACGATCAGCCGGTCGGCGTCGCCATCCAACGCGATGCCGATGTCGGCCCCGCTCGCGACGACGCGCTCCTGCATCGCCGCCGGATGGGTCGAGCCGACGTTCGCATTGACGTTGAAGCCGTCGGGGTCGACGCCGATCGCGACGACATCGGCCCCGAGCTCCCACAGCGCCATCGGCGCGACCTTGTACGCCGCCCCGTGGGCGCAATCGATCACCACCTTCAGCCCGTCGAGGCGGAGGGCAAGCGGGAAGGTCGACTTGGCCGAGTGGATGTAGCGCCCCTGCGCGTCGTCGATCCGTCGCGCCCGCCCGATCGCCGGCGGCGCGGCGAGGACTGGGGCGACGTCGAGCAGCCCCTCGATCTCGGCCTCGTCGGCATCGCTCAGCTTGTACCCGTCGGGGCCGAACAGCTTGATCCCGTTGTCGTGGAACGGGTTGTGGCTCGCCGACACCATCACGCCGAGGTCGGCGCGCATCGACCGGGTTAGCATCGCCACCGCCGGCGTCGGCATCGGCCCGACCTGGACGACGTCCATGCCGACGCTGGTGAACCCCGCGGTCAGCGCCGATTCGATCATGTAGCCCGACAGGCGGGTGTCCTTGCCGATCAGGACGCGGTGCTTGTGCGCGCCGCGGAGGAACCTCGCCCCGGCCGCCTGGCCGACGCGCATCGCCATTTCGGGCGTCACCGGCGGGGTGTTGGTCAGCCCGCGGATGCCGTCGGTGCCGAAGAATCTGCGCGCCATCGGCTTACTCCCCGCCCGGTCATACGCCCGCCGCAGCGGCTGCGGCAAGGCGGGCGCGCATCGTTCGCCGGCGCGCCGCCGGAAGTGCCGACGATGGCGGCGACGCGTCGGAGAAGCAAGGCGAAACAGGCACTTGCCACGGCGGGACGGCGATCGGGCGGCGCGGCGGCCGGGGGCGATCTTGTCGCCGACCCGGTTTTCGGGCAAGGTGCCGTTCATGTTGGCCATCCGCGAACCCCGCGATGCAGGCGCGCAGTCGGCGGCGAACGCGCGCGTCGCGCTCGAAGCTGCCGGCGAGCAGTGGACCCCTTTGCGCGCCGCCGTCTACGACGCGCTCGCCGCGTCGCCCGTCCCGGCGAGCGCCTACGACATCCTCGACGTCGTCTCGCAGGCGCAGGGCCGGCGGATGACGCCAACCTCGCTCTACCGCATCCTCGACCTGTTCGTCGCCAACAACCTCGTGTCGCGGGTCGAGAGCAAGAGCGCCTTTGTCGTCAACGCCCACCCGCTGCGCCGCCACGACTGCATCTTCCTGATTTGCGACACCTGCCGGACGACGACTCACATCGACGACGACGATGCGGTCGAGCAGGTGCGCGGCGTCGCCGGCGCGAGCGGATTCCGCATCGACCGGCCGGTCATCGAGCTGCGCGGACGCTGCGCCACCTGCCTCGCCGCCTGACTGCCGCGCGACGGGTCACCGACGGCTGGCGTCGCCGCCCGCGATAATATATCATGCGCGGACGGCGCTCGTCGCCGGACCGTCATGAGGGTACCGTGTCCGCTCGCCACGACCGCGCCGCGCCGCGGGACCGTCACACCCTCGACCGGCTGGCGATCTGGCTGTCAGGATTGTGCCTCGTCCACTGCCTCGTCTTCCCCATCGCAATCGCGATCCTGCCGGTGCTCGCCGGAATCCTTCCGCGGCAATGGTGGGTCCATCCGGTCATTCTCGCCGCCGCGCTGCCGCTTGCGGTCGTCGCGCTCGTTCGCGGCTGGCGGCGTTCGGGCGACGTCCGGCCACTGCTGATCGGTGCGACCGGGCTGGCTTTCCTGATCGCGGGTGTCGTCGCCGCCGAGGGCAGCACCGCCGAGGTCGTTTTGACCGTGACCGGCGGCCTCGTTCTGTCGTCGGCGCACGTCCTCAACTGGCGGCTCGGCACGACGCGGCGGACCCCACGGTGCGAGTGCTGCGCCCCGGCCTAGCCGCGCGAGACGGGTGACAGCGGCAGCGAAACGTGATCGTGTCCGGCGGGCCACGTCAGGGAGCCGCCGATGCGCCGCCGCACGTT
>CAHJWT010000260.1 GCA_903643075.1 Sphingomonadaceae bacterium
GCCGGTCCCCGCCCACGGCGTCGGCGCGGCGATCAACGACCGCCTGCGCCGCGCCGCGGCCGCGCGGTGACCCCATGTGCCCTTCATCCCCGCACCACCGTCGATTCCGTCTTGCGGACGCTTCGCAATAGCGCTTTAGTGTGGCGAGCTACGGAGCCGCGCGCATGTTCCTCGACCACGACGCCTTCCGCCGGCCGCTCGCCGTCGCCGACTTGCCCGATGACGAGGCGCTGGTGCTGTGGTCGTGGCGGCGGCTCGTCGTCGCGTGGCCGCGGTGCCACGCCGTTCATGCCGCGCTTCACCGGCGCTACGGCGACGCGGCGCTGGGGGTCGAGCATCTCCTCCGGTGCTGGCTCGACGGCGTGTCGCGGCATGCGCATCGCCGGGTCGCGATCGGCGAGCCGACGTGCGCGCTGGTGCTCGCCGACGAGATGATGCTGCTGACCGTCGTCCGTTCGGCGACGCCGCAGGCGACGGCCGCCGCGTCGCTCGCCGCGCTGACCGGCAACGCCGCGGCCGCCGGCCTGCTGCCGCTCGCCGCGGCGCTGACGGCGGCAGCGGAGCTGTGATCCTCTCCGCTCGCGGGGAGGATCAGGAATAGCCCAGCTGCCGCCCGGCGAGATCGAGCATGATCTCCTCGCTGCCGCCGCCGATCGCGTTGACGCGGACCTCACGGTAGATGCGCTCGACCTTCGACCCCTTGAGATAGCTTGCGCCGCCGAGGACCTGCGCCGCCTCGCGCGCAACCGAT
Source organism: Sphingomonadaceae bacterium (assembly GCA_903643075.1). GTDB lineage: Bacteria > Pseudomonadota > Alphaproteobacteria > Sphingomonadales > Sphingomonadaceae > Polymorphobacter_B. The sequence goes on from CAHJWT010000260.1 coordinate 752, forward strand.
TCGAGCATCCGCGTCGCCTGGACCTTGAGCATGGCGAAGTCGGCGGGGCGGCCCTGCCCGGTCTTGACCTGCCACGCGCACAGGTCGACCCACGCCTGCGTCGCCGCGATCTGTCGCGCCATGTCGGCGAGCTTGATCCGGATCGACTGGTGCTGCGCCAGCCGCTTGCCGAAGGTCTCGCGCGTCGTCGCCCACGCCGCGGCTTCGGCGAGGCAGACGCGGGCGAAGGCGCAGCACGAATGCGCCATGCCGAGGCGCTCGCCGTTGAAGTTGCGCATGATCCCGGCAAAGCCGCCGTTCTCGACGCCGATCAGGTTCTCCGCCGGCACCTCGACGTCGTCGAAGTGGAGCGCGGCGGTATCGGAGCAGTGCCACCCCATCTTCTCGAGCGGCGTCCGCGACACGCCGGGGCGGTCGGTCTCGATCAGTAGCAGCGAGATGCCCCCCGTCCCCGGCTCGCCGGTGCGGACGGCGGTGGTGACGTAATCGGCGCGCATTCCGCTGGTGATGAACATCTTGCCGCCGTTGACGACGTAACGGTCGCCACGCCGCTCGGCGCGGGTGGTCAGCGCGGCGACGTCGGAGCCGCCGCCGGCCTCGGTAATGCCGAGCGCAATGATGGCGTCGCCGGCGAGCACCGGCGGCGCAATCCGCCGCTTCATCGCGTCGGTGCCGAGGGCGAGGATTGGTGGCAGGCCGATGCCGTGGGTCATCAGCGACGCGGTCAGCCCGCCCGCGCCGACGGCGGCGAGCTCCTCCGACTGGGTCAGCGAATGGAAGATGTCGAAGCCGGCGCTGTAACCACCGTATTCTTCCGGATAGCCGAGGCCGAGGATGCCGGCGGCGGCGGCCTTGCGATGGAGCTCGCGGGGGAGCGCGCGCGCCTCCTCCCACGCGTCGATGTGCGGCGCGACCTCCCTCGCCACGAAGGCGCGGACCGAGTCAGCGACGGCGGTATGGGTGTCGTCGTAGAAGGGGGAGCGGGCGCGCCAGTCGTCGAAGATGGTCATGGCCGCTCTCCCCTTTTTTGTCATCCCCGCGAAAGCGGGGACCCATGATCTCGAATCTTTGAGGTCATGGGTCCCCGCTTCAGCAGGGATGACAGAAGAAAGAACGTTACGCCGCCTTCAGCCGCGCGGCATAGCCCTTGCGGAACTTGGCCACCTTCGGCCCGACGACGGCGGCGCAATAGCCGGCGTGGGGGTTCTTCTCGAAGTAGCGCTGGTGGTAGGCTTCGGCCTTGTACCACGGCGCGTCGGCCTCGATCGTGGTGACGATCGGCGCGTCCCAGTCGGCCTGGTTGCGCGCGATGCCGGCCTCGGCTTCGGCGCGCTGCTCGGGCGAATGCGGGAAGATCGCGCTGCGGTACTGCGTCCCGGCGTCGGCCCCCTGGCGGTTGAGCGTCGTCGGGTCGTGGGTGTGGAAGAAGATATCGAGCAGGTCGGCATAGGTCACCTGCGCCGGATCATAGGTGATCCGTACCGCCTCGGCGTGGCCGGTCCGCCCGCCGCAGACCGCCTCGTAGGTCGGTGCGGTGACGTGGCCGCCGATATAGCCCGACTCGACCGCCTCGACGCCCTTGAGCGCGTCGAACACCGCCTCGGTGCACCAGAAGCAGCCGCCGGCGAAGGTGGCGATATCGGTCATGGTGGGTTCTCCTCTTGTCGGGTGCGATATGGGATCGTGCCTTTGGCCTGTCATCCCCGCGAAAGCGGAGATGACAAAGAGCCAAGACGACCGATTTACCGTCCCGCGAAATGCGCCTCGACCGCCCGGGCGATCGCCTTGCCGATGCGCGCCTCGCCGTCGGCGGACAGGAGCAGCGCGGCGTCGTCGGGGTTCGACAGGTAGCCGGTTTCGATCAGCACCGCCGGCACGTCGGCCGCCTTGAGGACGAGGAACCCGGCGAAGTGGTGGAACTCGCCGCGGAAGCCGATCGCCTCGCCGAGCGACTTCGCCAGCGTCTCGGCGAAGGCGACCGAGACGTTCATCGTCGACCGCTGGGTCAGGTCGATCAGGATGTCGCCGACGTCGGGCGCGGCCGACACGTCGATCCCGGGGACGCCGCCGGCACGGTTCTCGCGCGCCGCCAGCCGCGCGGCGACCGCGTCCGACGCCGTCTCCGACAGGGTGTAGACGCTCGCCCCGCGGGCGCCGGCGTTGGGGGCCGAATCGGCGTGGACCGAAACGAGGAGATCGGCCTTCTCGCGTCGGGCGATGCCGACGCGGTCGTTCAGCGGAATGAAGGTGTCGTCGTCGCGGGTCAGTTTGACCCGGACCGCGCCGTCGCGGCGGAGTTCGGCGGCGGCGGCGCGGGCGATGGCGAGCACGACGGACTTCTCGTAGCCGCCGGCAACCGAGATCGTGCCGGTGTCCTTGCCACCGTGGCCGGGATCGAGGACGACGAGCGGCCGACCGCCGTGATGCTTCGGCGGCGGCGGCGCGGCGTCGCCGGCCATGACCTCGTCGCCGAGATCGAAGTCGGCGATCAGCCGCGACGTCGTCGGCACCGGCCGCGCTCCCCGCGCCACCGCGCGAGCGAAGG
>CAHJWT010000261.1 GCA_903643075.1 Sphingomonadaceae bacterium
CGCCGATCAGCTGGCTGCGGTCGCCGAGCGCGGCGCACGCGGCGCGGTGCGCCCGCTGGACGGCGTCGACTCGGCCGCCGGGCAGCTCGAAGCCGAGGTGGTAGTCGTAGGCGATCTGCGCGGCACGGGCTGCGGGCCGGGGTGCCATCGCGCCGGGGCCGGGCGCAGCCGCCTGCTCGGCTTCCACCGGCGGTGTCGCGGCGGATGCCATGGCTGCCTTGCCGACCGCTGCCTCGCCTTGCCCGGCGACGGTCTTCTCGCCGCAGCCGAGCAACCCCAGCGCCGCCAGAACCGCGACCGCCCTCGCCGTCATCCGCCCTCCACCGATTGAACCTCCGCGCCGGCGACCCTATAGCAGGTCCAGCGACTGCCCAAGGACTGCCCGAGGACCGCCATGACCACGTTCGACGAGCGCGAAGCGGGCTTCGAGGCCAAGTTCACTCATGACGCCGACGTCGAGTTCCGGGTGGTCGCACGCGCCAACCGGCTCCTCGGCGCCTGGGCGGCGGGCAAGCTCGGCCTGACCCCCGACGCCGCCGAGGACTATGCCCGCGCCGTCGTCCACGCCGAGTTCGAGAAGGCCGGCCACGCCGCCGTGCTCGACAAGGTGATGGCCGACCTCGCCGTCCGCGGTCTCGGCGTCAGCGCCGACGACGTCCGCGCGGCGATGGCGGCGACGACCGCCGAGGCCCGCCGCCAGGTCATGGACGCCTGACGGTGCCGCCGTCGCGGAGCGACTACTGATGCCGATGGCGGCCAATGACATCGAGGCGGCGATCGTCGCCGCGCTACCCGATGCGGTGGTGACGATCACCGACCTCGCCGGCGACGGCGATCATTACCGCGCCAACGTCGTCTCGGCGGCGTTCGCCGGGTTGCCGCGGGTCCGCCAGCACCAGCTCGTCTACAATGCGCTCGGCGGCCGGATGGGCGGCGTCCTCCACGCCTTGCAGCTGACCACCGCCGCCCCCCAAGGAGCCTCCGCATGAGCGACATCCATTCGAAGATCGCCGCCCTCGTCGGCGAGCACGACGTCGTTCTGTTCATGAAGGGGACGCCGCTGTTCCCGCAGTGCGGCTTCAGCTCGACCGCGATCCAGATTCTCGAGCGCCTCGGCGTCGACTACGAGACGGTCGACGTCCTCGCCGACCCCGAGGTTCGTGCCGGCATCAAGACGTTCAGCGACTGGCCGACGATCCCGCAGCTCTACGTCAAGGGCGAATTCGTCGGCGGCAGCGACATCCTGATGGAGATGGCTCAGTCGGGCGAGCTGCAGGAGCTGGTCGCCGACAAGGGTGTCGCCCGCGCCGCCTGACGCGCGGCGTGACACAACCCCTTTCGCTCGCCGCGCTGTGGCGCGACACCTTCGCCGACACGCGCGCGCTGCTGCCGCTGGCGTGGCCGGTCGCGGCCGCCTTCGTCCTGCTGCCCGGCATCGCCGCCGACCTGTTCGGACCCCCGCTGCCGCGGACGCCGGCCGGGCTGACCGCCAACGTCGTCGTCGTCGACCTGATCGCGCCGGCGCTCGTCGGCATCGTCGCGCAGCTGACGATCATCCGCCTGTGCCTCGACCGGCGGCGCGGCGTCGCGCGCTCGGTCGGCGAGGCGCTGACGGTCGCGCTGCGGACATGGCCGGTCGCGATCGTCGCGCTGCTGGCGACGGCGGTGCCGATCGGGTGCGGCATGGTCGTCCTGGTCCTGCCCGGCCTCTATCTCGCCGGACGGCTGACGCCGGCCGCGCCGTTCATCGCCGACGGGACCGGGCCGATCGTCGCGATCGAACGGGCGTGGGCGCTCACCGAGGGCAACGGCTGGCGGACGATCGGCTTCACGCTGCTGTTCGTCGGCTGGTTCGTCGTCCTGTCGGCGGTCGCCGGCGCGGTCGGCGCCGGCGCGGCGGTGCTGCTCAAGTCGGCCGGTGCCGGTGCTGCCGGCGCGGTCGTCGCCAGCGCGCTCGACGGGGCGGTCGCGGCGTTGTTCACAGTCGTCAACGCGGTGGCGGTGGCGACGGTGTACCGGACGCTGCGCGCCTGACGATCCTCCCCCCAGGGCGGGAAGGATCAGCCGCCTCAATCCCACCGCGCCAGCGGCGGCAGGCTCATCAGGATTGCGTCGACGTTGCCGCCGGTCTTGAGGCCGAAGGTGGTGCCGCGGTCGTAGACCAAGTTGAACTCGGCGTAGAGCCCGCGATAGCGGAGCTGGGCAATCCGTTCCTCTTCGCTGAACGGATCGTACATGTGCCGCCGCACCAGCTCGGGGAAAACGTCGAGCAGCGTCTTACCCACGTCCTGCGTGAAGGCGAGGTTCGCCGCGAAATCCCCTTCAAGCCGGTCGTAGAAGATGCCGCCGACGCCGCGGTGGCGGTTCCTATGGGGAACGAAGAAATACTCGTCGCACCACTTTGAATAGCGATTCCAGTAGTCGGCCCCGTGCGCGTCGCAGGTCGCCCTGTATGCCGCCTTGAACTCGGCCGTATCGGCGTTGACCGGCAGCGCCGGGTTGAGGTCGGCCCCGCCGCCGAACCAGCGCCGCGTCGTCGTCAGGAAGCGCGTGTTCATGTGGACCGCCGGCACGTGCGGGTTGGCCATGTGCGCGACGAGGCTGATGCCGGTGGCGAAGAACGAGGGATCGTCCTCGGCCCCGGGGATCGACTTGGCGAACTCGGGCGCGAAGGTGCCGAACACGGTCGAGGTGTTGACTCCGACCTTCTCGAACACCCGTCCCTTCATCAACCCCATCACGCCGCCCCCGCCGGGGACGCCGGACGGATCGGGCCGCTCCCACGGCGTGCGGACGAAGCGGCCGGGGGGACCGTCGCCGGGGCCCTCGTCCTCGAGCGCCTCGAACGCGGCGCAGAGCGAATCGCGGAGGGAGCGGAACCACGCTTCGGCGGCAAGCTGCTCGTCGTCGATCATATCGGCATCGGTCATTGGCCTCGTCTAACCCAGGCCGGCGCAGACCAGAAGGCCGGTCGTCGCGCCGTGGTTGGACTCGGCCGCCACCGATGCTAGCCTCGCCGGGGACAGAAAGCATCCGCATGGCCGATCCCGATCCCGCGCGCGCCTATCACTCGGGGGCGACCGTGCCGAGGGTGCCGATGCTTGGCCTGCTTTTCGTCCTCGCCGCAGCGGCTCCTACAACGAGCCCGGCGGCTGCGCCGGCAAGCCCGGCCGCGAACCCGGTGCCACCGCCGTGCACGCCCGGGATGGCGGCGGCGACGGCTCAGCTCCGCGTCGCCGACGCC
>CAHJWT010000262.1 GCA_903643075.1 Sphingomonadaceae bacterium
GCTATCTCAGCCCCATGGACTTCGAGCGGCAAGCGCACGTAGCTTAACCTCGTGTCCATCGGACCGGCAGCAGCTCAAACGCCGCGGACTTGCTGAGTGTCACACCTACGCTCCTCCGCATAGGCTCAGTTCGTCACCAACTCAGATCAGGCCGTAGTCGATCAGGCTCTGGCCGGCGGTGGTGACAGCATCCTCCAAGGGGCGAAGCGGACGGTCGAGGATCGTCTGCGCCTTGGTCGACGCGTAGCTGCGGCGTTTTGCCGAGGTCAGCGGCCAGGAAGCGGGCGTCGGGGTTGAACAGGCCCATCGTCCGGACCAGCCAGTCGGGAGCTTCGCGCGTGGAGACCTTCGCCGCCCGATCGCCCAGCCGAGTTTTCAACGTCGCGGCGATCTCCCGGAACTAGAGCGGTGCGCCCGCCGCGATGATCCGCTCCCCCGGCGCACGGTCGTCCGTCAACGACCTGATGTGGAGTTCGGCCGCGTCCCGCACGTCGACGCCGCAGAAGCTGACCCGCGGCACGAAGGGCAGCCGCCCGGTCAGCATCCGCAACGGCACCTCCAGCGAGCCCGACACGTCCGGCCCGAGCGCCGGGCCCTGCACCATGCCGGGCAGGATCGTGGTGAGCACGAGATCGCCGCCGGAAGCCCTCGCCAGCGCCCAGGCGTCCTGCTCGGCGAGCGTCTTCGAACGCGCATAAGAACTAACGTTCCTGTCCGAGGGGTCAGTCCAGACCGTCTCGTCGGACGGCGCCGATCCGGACTCGCCAGGGCTGGCGGCAGCGGTCGACGAGGTCATCACAACGCGCTGCACGCCGGCGCGGCGAGCGGCCTCCAGCACGCGGCGCACGCCCTCGCGGGCCGGCCTCTCCAGGTCCTGCTTGCGATACTCGCGCACCGGCATCGGCGAGGCGACGTGGATGACGTGGCCGGTTCCCTCCAGCACGGCATCCCAGCCGGGATCGGACATCAGGTTGGCGGCATGGAACGTCAGCCCTGCGGTCGGCGCGTGACGTTCCAGCGTGGCGCGGACCTCGTCCGCCCGGGCCACGTCGCGGATCGTGGTGCGGACTGACCTGCCCGCCTGCAGAAGCTGCACGATGATATGGCCGGCGAGATAGCCGGAGCCGCCCGTGACCAGCACGGGGCGATCCTCGCTTGCGTTCATGCGGCCTGCTCCTCTAGCCAATACGGTTTCCAGTGGTGACTGGATCTAGGCGGCGGGTCGGTCGCGCTGCAAGGAGGCACCTTGACGAAACCATGCATGAGCGACACGCCGGTCGAGACCTGCCGCACGCTGACGGCAACGCTCGCCAGGGTGGGCGACAAATGGTCGATGATGACCATCGTCTCGCTGGAGCATGGCAGCCTGCGGTTCAACGATCTGCGCCGCCAGATCGGCATCTCGCAGAAGGTGCTCACCGGCACGTTGCGCGGACTGGAGCGCGACGGCTACGTCACGCGGACCGTGACAACGCTCAAGCCGCCCAGAGTCGACTACGGCCTGACCGACATGGGTCGCGAGGTTCTAGGGCCGGTGCGGTCGCTGGCAGGTTGGGCGCTCGGCCAGACCGAGCGCATCGAACAGGCGCGGCGGCGCTATGACGAGTTGCGAGCAGAGACGCTGTTATCCGAGCCGTCGCCCGCGAGCGTCGACCATCGAACAACAAATAGCATAAGGAGTTTCTCGACGGCTTCGTCACCGAGCTAAACGAGCGGCCGAAGTCAGTAAGCCGACCGGAACCGTTGAACGTCTGTTCTTGGGTCAATCCTGTCGCTAGGCCGCGGTAGACAGGTCGGCCTGACGCCGATCCGTTTAGCCGCCGGGTCAGGCCTCGGTGGCTTTGGCGGCCATAGTCGCCTTCGCCCACCAGACCAGTTCGTCGAGTGCCGCTTTGGCCGACGGCAGCAGGTGGTCCTCGATCGTCGCGATCGGCTGATTGCCGAACATCGGGTGCACCGTCATGAAATCGGATCCGCCGATATGTACGGCCGTCCTCGTCGGGACCATTTGCAGTTCGATACCGATCATGCGCAGATGCTCGACAGCGCGCGCGCCGCCGAGGCCGCCATAGGCGATGGCGGTGAAGGGCTTGCGGACCCACTCCTTATAGGCCTGGTCCAAAGCGTTCTTGAGCACGCCGGTGATCGAGTGGTTGTATTCGGCGACGACGAAGATGAAGCCGTCGAACCGGTCAAGCGTCTGTTGCCAGCGGACCGCCTCGGGGTTGTGGCTCGGCATCCAGAGGTTGGACGCCATCTCGTCGAAGAAGGGCAGCGGATGATCGCGCAGATCGACCACCTCCACGTCCAGATCGTCGCGCGCGTCGGCCTGCTTCAACATCCATTGCGTCGGCGCGTCGGCATAGCGGGCGGGCCGGGTCGAGCCGACGATGATGGCGATGCGGGGCTTCATAGTCATGGTAAACTCTTATGTGCTGGTTGCTGGCCGAAGTCCGATGAAGTGCCGTCTTTGCCGCTCTCGCTCGGTCAACGAACGAGATTGGCGGCACTTCGTACGTCCTCGTCACGCTCGATCCTATCCAGGATGAAGGCGGCGACATCCGCCCGCGCGACGCGGCCGAACGGAAACGGGTCCCTCACGCCCGGCCCGCTCCGCCATGTGCCGGTGCGGGCACCATTCGTCAGGAGGGTCGGTCTTACGATCGTCCACGCCAAGCCGCTGTCACGGATCGCCCGTTCGTCTATGGCGTGGTCCGCATAAGCGTTTTTGAGCATGACCGGGATCATGAGCCTGATTAATGAGTGGCGTACCGCATCACGGCTTTCTCCGACGCCCAACGCAGACTGGTAGATGAAGCGGTCGACACCGTGCTCCTGCATCGTGGCGATGATGTTGGCGACGCCGTGGACGATGGCCGGCGAACGGCGCCATGGCTTGGCGGCACCCAGATTGGATACGACCGCGTCCTGCCCCCGCACCGCCGCAGCGACTGCTGCCCGGTCGGCGATATCGCCCTCCACGACGCGCAGCTTGCCCTGCAACGTGCCGAGCCGGTCGCGCGAGCGGACAAAGGCGGTCACCTCATGATCACGGGTAAGCGCCTGCGTGACGACGTGCTTGCCGGCCAGTCCCGTCGCGCCGAAAATGAGGATCTTCATGGCATAACCTCTCCGCACGATGTTGCGTCAGCCGCGCATCACCACGGTCTTGGTCTGGGTGAAGGCGTCGATCGAGTCCGGACCCAGCTCGCGGCCGATGCC
>CAHJWT010000263.1 GCA_903643075.1 Sphingomonadaceae bacterium
AAGGGCTTGGCCCCGGCGGCGCGCGGCGCGCGGCATAGTCGAGATTGGCGGCGACGGTCCGGTGTGGCAGCAGCCCCATGCCCTGCGCGACCCAGCCGGCGCGGCGGCGGTACGCGGAGACGAAGACGCGGTCGTCCTGCCACGTGTCGCCGCCGACGCGGACGGTGCCGGCGTGGCGGTCGAGCCCGGCGAGGGCGCGGAGGACGCTCGTCTTGCCTGATCCCGAGGCCCCGACGAGCGCGGTCACCCCGCGTGCCGGCACCGCGAAGGCGACGTCGAGCGCGAAGCCGCCGCGCACGCCGCGCAGGGCGACTTCGATCACCGCCGGCCGCTGCCGACGCCGAGGCCGCCGACCCGCCGTTCGACCAGCAGGAGGGCGAACAGGCTGACGAAGGCGAATGCGGTCATCACCCCGGCGATCCGATGCGCCGCGCCGAACTGGAGGCTCTCGACGAGGCTGTAGATGCGGGTCGACAGCACCTCGGTCCGGCCGGGGATCGCGCCGCCGATCATCAGGACGACGCCGAACTCGCCGACGGTGTGCGCGAAGACCAGGATCGCCGCCGAGACGAAGCCGCGCCGGGCGAGCGGCACCGCGACGGTGACGAAGCGGTCGAGCGGCCCTGCCCCCATCGTCGCGGCGAGCTCGAGCGGGCGGTCGCCGACACCCTCGAACGCGGTCCGCAGCGGCTGGACGGCGAACGGCAGCGAATAGATCAGGCTGCCGACGACCAGCCCGGTGAAGGTGAAGGCGAGCGCACGGACGCCGAACGGATGAAGCAGCGCCATCAGCGGCGACGCCGGCCCGAGCGCGATCAGCAGGTAGAAGCCGATCACCGTCGGCGGCAGGACGAGCGGCAGCGCGGTCAGCGCTCCGGCGACCTCCTTCCACCACGACGGCGACCGCGCCAGCCACCACGCCAGCGGCGTCGCCAGCAGCAGCAGCAGGAACGTCGTCGTCGCGGCCAGCTCGACCGTCGTCAGGACGACGAGCCCCACGGCCCGGCTCCGGCGGCGCGCCTATTTCACCTCGTAGCCGTAGCGTTTGATGATCGCGACCGCCTCGGGGCCGCGGAGGAACTTCATGAACGCCGTCGCCGCCGGGTTCTTCGCGCCGGTCCACAGCAGCACCGCCTGCTGGTCGATGATCTTGTGGTCGGTCGCCGGAACCAGCCAGCGCGACCCGCCGGGGACATTGATCACCTGGCTTTGCGCGACGAAGCCGAGTTCGGCCGCACCCGTCGCGACGAACTGGTACGCCTGGGTGATCGACGTGCCGCGGACGATCTTGGGCGACAGCTGGTCGTACAGCTTGAGCTTCTGCAGCGTCTCGACCGCCGCCTGGCCGTACGGCGCGGCGGTCGGCTCGGCGATCGACAGGTGGGCGAAGCTGCCTTTGCCCAATACCGCGCCCTGGTCGTCGACGAGGCCCGGCGTCGTCGAATAGAGGACCAGCCGGCCGATCGCATAGGTAAAGCGGCTGTCGGGTACGCCCAGCCCGTCCTGCTCGGCCTTCTTCGGTCGGTCGGCATCGGCCGAGAGGAACACCTCGAACGGCGCGCCGTGCGCCATCTGGGTGTAGAATGCCCCCGACGAGCCGAAACTCAAGACCGCGGTATTGCCGGTCGCCTTGGCGAAGGCGGTCGCGATCTCCTTCGCCGGCTCGGTGAAGTTGGCGGCGACCGCGACCTGGGTCTCGGCGGCCGCGGCGGGAGCGGCGAGCAGCAGCGCGAGCGCGAGGCGGACGAGCATGGCGGGTACCTCTAGAAGGCGAGCTGCGAGCGCAGCGAGATGACGTTGTACTGCTGGCCGATCTGCGCGCCAACCGGGGTGACGAAGGTGGCGGCGTTCGGCGACAGCCGTTCGATGCGGACGTGCTGGTAATCGAACATGAAGCGGACGATCGGGTTTAGATACCAGTTGATCCCGGCGGCGGCGATCTCCTGCCGGCCGCCGCGGATCGCGTCGGCGGCGGGGGCGGACCCGAGCAGCCCCTGGTCGTAGTTGAGGTCGGTGACCGAATAGCGTCCGGTCAGCTCGACCGCGCCGTACGTGCCGTGGGCGAGATCGAACGGGTGGTCGACCGTCGGCGCGTCGAAGGCGAAGGTGCCGGTATTGTACTTGCGCCGCTCGCCGGTCAGGACGAAGCCGCCCTCGACGTAGAAGCCGTAGAAGTTCGGGTCGGGCAGCGCGCTGGCGAGGCGTTCGACGAAGATCTTCTCGTACTCGCCCTGGATCATGAACGGGCCCTTCTGCGCCGCGACCTCGGCGCCGATGGTCGAGAGGTGGCTGGCGTTGATCGTGCCGGTGTCGATCAGGCGGGTGCCGTCGACGCGAAGCTCGGGCCGTTCGCGGAACTGGACCGGGTAGCGCCCGGTGATCGCCACGTCGGGACCGCCGGCGTCGGAGACGTTGAACACCCGGCTGCCGTGCGCGCCGAGGTGGAGGAGCACGTCGTCGTGATTGATGGGCACGACCGCGCCGCGGAGGATGCCGCCGAAGCTCTGGCTGAAGCTCGGCGCGCTGCCGAGCGCGGCCGAGTTGGTCACGCCGACGACGCGCGTGGTCAGCGACAGGCTGGCAAACAGGCGCTTGTTGTCGGAGGCGACGAGCTGCCCCGCCTCGCGGAAGTCGCCGCCGGCGACGCTGCGCGTGATGTCGCTGATCGCGGGGCGTTCGAGGAACAGGCTGCCGTTGGTCGACCCCTGGTCCTCGAGCCCGTAGCTCGGCGGGAAGGCCCCGACGCGGAAGCGGAACGGCTTCAGCCCGGTATACTGGACCCACAGCTCCTGGATGTGGCCGGCGTCCTCGACGCCGGCGCCGCCGAACTCGAACAGGACGTTGTAGTCGAAGTCGCCGAACACCTTGCCGTCGATGCCGATGCGCGCGCGGCGGAAGTTGGTGCCGCTGGCGAGGTTGCGCGCGCGCGACGTGTCGGCGGCGGCCCCGGCGCGGCGGAGGTCGGTCGCGACCGGGCCGGTCGCCGACTGGAAATAGCTCGCCGCGTCGAACTGCATGACGCTGTGGAGGTTGGCGACGAAGCGGCCGTCGCCCGACTGCAGGCTCGGCTTGCCGCCGAGCATCGTCACCCCGCCCGCGCTCGGTCCCGGTGACGAGTTGGTCACGGGCCGCGGCTGGTCGGGGCTGGTCGCGGGCGGGCTGGCGTCGCCGCCGTTGGCGCGGACGTTCGCCGCGACCTGCGTCGGCGCGATCGCCG
>CAHJWT010000264.1 GCA_903643075.1 Sphingomonadaceae bacterium
ATGACGGTCGCGGCGGCGGGGGTGCCGGGGTAGCCGTCGGCCGCCATCACCACCGTCACGCTCGCGCCGTCGCGCCACGCCGGGGCGACCCCGGCCAGGCGACCGTCGCAGGTCGCGACTAGCAGGTCGACGGGGTCGCCGTCGAGCCGCACCATCAGCGCCTCGCATTCGGGGTCGCCGAAGCGGACGTTGTATTCGATCAACTGCGGTCCGTCGGCGGTGAGCATCAGCCCGGCGAACAGTACCCCGGTGAACGGCGTCCCCCGCGCCGCCATCGCCGCCACCGTCGGGGCGACGATCTCGGCGAGCGCGCGGCGCTCGAGGTCGGCGGTCAGCGCGGGAGCCGGCGAGACCGCGCCCATGCCGCCGGTGTTGGGGCCGGTGTCGCCGTCGCCGACGCGCTTATAGTCCTGCGCGCTGCCCAGCGCGACGATGTCGGTCCCGTCGCACAGGACGAACAGGCTCGCCTCGACGCCGGCGAGGAACGCCTCGATCACGACCGGCCCTGGCATCGCGGCGAGCGCCGCCGTCGCCTCGGTCGCCGTCCGCGCAATCACGACCCCCTTGCCGGCGGCGAGCCCGTCGGCCTTGATCACGACCGGCAGCGGGTGGGCGGCGACGTACGCCGCGGCGGCGTCGCCGCCATCGAACCACGCGAAGGCCGCGGTGGGAATGCCGGCCGCATCGCACAGCGCCTTGGTAAAGCCCTTCGACCCCTCGAGCCGCGCCGCCGCCGCCGTCGGCCCGAAGGCGCGGATGCCGGCGGCGCGCAGCGCATCGACCAGCCCGGCGACGAGCGGGGCCTCGGGCCCGACAACGACGAGGTCAACCGCGTGCGCGCGCGCGAAGGCGACCACCGCGTCGTGTCCGGCCGCGAGCACGACGCATTCGGCGACCGCCGCGATGCCGGCATTGCCCGGCGCGCAGAACAGCCGCCCGACCCTGGGCGACTGCCGCAGCTTCCAGCACAGCGCATGCTCGCGCCCGCCGCCGCCGATGACGAGGAGGTTCATCGGGCGAGGGTCTTACGGAGTCGCGCCGGCACCGACAATCACCGCTGCCGTCGACAACATGCCGCGACGCCGGTAGATCAAGGGTAGCTGGTAGCGTGCGTACGGGTGCTTCACGGGAGGGCGCGGTGGCCGGTCGATCTGCGATAGCAACGCCTTGGTGGTTCTGGGCGGTCGCCGTCGCCAGCCTGCTGTGGAACAGCGGCGGACCGTTCGACTGGGTCATGACCAAGACGCACGATGCCGCCTATCTCGCCGCGATGACGCCCGAGCAAAAGGCGTGGCTCGCGGCCTATCCGCCGTCGATGGAAGTGGCATGGGCAGTCGGCGTATGGGGCGCGGTCCTCGGGTCGGTCCTGCTGTTGCTCCGCAGTCGTCTGGCGGTCGCGGTCCTCGCCGCGTCGCTCGCCGGCCTCGTCGTCGGCACCGTGTATCAGTACGCGATCAGCGCGATGCCCGCGAGCCTGAAGACGCCGGGGGCCATCGGCTTCACCGCCGCCCTGTGGGTCGTCGCGTCGGCGCTGCCATGGTTCGCGGCGAGGATGCGCGCGCGAGGAGTCCTGCGGTAACCTCGGTCGGTGCGGTCGACGGCCGGATATCAGTCACCCGAAAATCCCGATTGCCTTTTAGAAGCTATGCCGGTATCGGCCGACGGGTTAGTTTAAGAGGTTGCGTTATGCGTCGTTATCTAGTGCTTTTGCTCGCGCCGGTGCTTGCGGGTACCGCCTCGGCAACCACCCTGGTTAACGGCAGCTTCGAGACGCCGAACCTCGGCGTCGGCAACTACAGCTACGCGACACAGCCGGACGGCTGGACCGGCACCGGCGCTCTTGTCAACGCGCAGGGCGCCAGCGCGTGGTACGGGGCGACGCCGCCGGCCGGCCAGGACGGCGCGCAGTTCTACGCGCTCCAGGCGACAACGTCGATCTTCCAGAACTTCGTCGCGACGCGATCGGGCCGGCTGGTCGTGTCGTGGCTGGCCGCTGGCCGCCCCAACTTCGGCAGCTACGCCGGCGACCAAACTTATGACGTCTCGCTAACCGGTTCGGGCATCGAGATGGGCTCGCTAGGCACCTTCGCGACGACCAGCGGTCAGGCGTTCGCGCACGAGACCGGCGCCGCGATCGTCCGTGCCGGCGAGATCTACTCACTCACCTTCCGCGGCCTGTCGCCGGCGGACGAGACTGCCTTCATCGACGGCGTCTCGGTCGCCACCGTTCCCGAGCCGGCGACGTGGGCGCTGATGATCGGTGGGTTCGCGATGATCGGCGCGGCGCGTCGGCGGAGCCGGGCGGTCACCGCCTAGGCCGGCCGCGCGCCGCCGCCGCGCAGCAACGCCGCCGCGTCGTGCTTTGTGCGGCGCGACGCGGCGGGCTATGGTGCCCGGGTGAACGCGCCCATCCCCAATACCCCCGAATATACCGTCTCCGAACTGGGCAACGCGCTCAAGCGGACGGTCGAGGATGCGTACGGCTATGTCCGCGTCCGCGGCGAGCTGAGCGGGGTCAAGCGGCACACGTCGGGGCACCTCTACCTGTGCCTCAAGGACGTGGGCGCGACGCTCGACGGCGTTATGTGGAAGGGCGGGGCGGGAGCGCTGCGCTTCCGGCCCGAAGATGGGCTCGAAGTCGTCGCGACGGGGAAGCTGACGACCTATCCCGGCCGGTCGAAATACCAGATCGTCATCGAACGGATGGAACCGGCAGGGGCGGGGGCGCTGATGGCGCTGCTCGAGGCGCGCAAGGCCAAGCTCGCCGCCGAAGGGCTGTTTGCGGCCGAGCGCAAGCGGTCGCTGCCGTATTTGCCCGAGGTGATCGGCGTCGTCACCTCGCCGACCGGGGCGGTCATTCGCGATGTCCTTCACCGGCTGGCCGAGCGCTTCCCGCGCCGCGTGCTCGTGTGGCCGGTGCCGGTCCAGGGCGAGGCGGCGGCGGGACAGGTCGCGGCGGCGATCGCGGGGTTCAACGCGCTCCCGGTGCCGGGCATCCCCCGCCCCGACCTGCTGATCGTCGCGCGTGGCGGCGGCAGCATCGAGGACCTGTGGGCATTTAACGAAGAGGCGGTTGTCCGCGCCGTCGCCGCCTCGGGCATCCCGGTCATCACCGCGGTCGGGCACGAGACCGACACGACGCTCGTCGACTTCGCCGGCGACCACCGCGCGCCGACCCCGACCGCGGCGGCCGAGCGCGCGGTG
>CAHJWT010000265.1 GCA_903643075.1 Sphingomonadaceae bacterium
CTGCGAACGATGGCGCTCGGGCTGCTGTCGCTGCTCGACCGGCCGCGGCCGAAGCTGTTCGCCCGCGCCGATACGTTCGGCCGCTTCGTCTCGGTCCTCGTCTATATTCCGCGCGACGCCTACACCAGCGGCATCCGGGCGAGCGTTGGCGCGATGCTCGTGCAGGCGTTCGGGGGCACGTTGACGCGCTACGAGGTCGAACTGCGCGCCGAGGGCCTGGCGCGAGTTCACTACGTCGTCGCGGTCGCCGGCGATATTGCCGCGATCGACGAGAAGGCACTCGATGCTCGGCTAGACGTCGTCGTCCGCGGCTGGGACAACGCGCTCGAAGCCGCGCTGGTCGCCGCCGTCGGGCCGGCGCGCGCGGCGCAACTGGCACCGGCCGCCAACGACGGCTTCTCGGCGAGCTACCGCGCGCAGTACAGCGAAGGCGAGGCGGCGGCCGACCTTGTCGCGCTCGGCGGCCTCGTCGACGATTGCGGCCGCGCCGTCCACCTCTACCGCCGCGACGGCGATGCCCCGCACCAGCTGCGGCTCAAGATCTACCGGCTGGCGAAAATCATCGCGCTGTCCGACGCGGTGCCGGTGCTCGAGAACTTCGGGCTGCGGGTGATCGAGGAGTTCCCCTTCGACCTCGGCGATGGCGCGGCGTGGATTCACGACTTCCTGCTCGAAGGCAGCGACACCGCGGCCGACTTCGATCTCGACACGCTGCGGCCGCGGCTCGAGCCGGCGCTGACCGCGGTCCTACTTGGGGCGCAGGAGAACGATGGCTTTAACACGCTGGTCGTCGCGGCCGGGCTCGACGCCGAGGCGGCGAACTGGCTGCGCGCCTATTTCCGCTACCTGCGCCAGACCGGGGTGACCTACGGCCTGATGACGGTGGTCGACGCGCTCCGCCGCTATTCTGACATCACCCGTATGCTCGTCGCGCTGTTCTGCGCGCGCTGCCGTAATGGCGGCGACGGCGACGCTACGGCAATCGAACTGGCGCTCGCGCAGGTTACCGCGATCGACGACGACCGCATCCTCAACCTCTACGCGGCGGTCATCACGGCGACGCTCAGGACCAACGCTTTCGTGTCCGGTGGGCCTGAGGCGCTCGCCTTCAAGCTCGACAGCGCCGCGGTGCCCGGCCTGCCGCGGCCGGTCCCGTACCGCGAGATCTGGGTGTTCAGCCGCCGGGTCGAGGGCATCCACCTGCGCTATGGGCCGATCGCGCGCGGCGGCCTGCGCTGGTCGGACCGGCGGGACGACTTCCGCACCGAGGTGCTCGGGCTGGTCAAGGCGCAGAAGGTCAAGAACACCGTTATCGTGCCCACCGGAGCCAAGGGCGGCTTCTACCCCAAGCTGTTGCCCGCGCCGGCGCAGCGCGACGCGTGGCTCGCCGAGGGGACGGAGGCGTACAAGATCTTCGTCCGCGCGCTGCTGTCGCTGACCGACAACTACGCCGCCAACGGCGCGGTCGTGCCGCCGGCCGGCGTCGTCTGCCGCGATGCGCCCGACCCGTACCTCGTCGTCGCCGCCGACAAGGGCACGGCGACCTTCTCCGACACCGCCAATGCGATTGCGCTCGAACGTGGCTTCTGGCTCGGTGACGCCTTCGCCAGCGGCGGCCGCGTCGGCTACGACCACAAGGCGATGGCGATCACCGCGCGCGGCGCGTGGATCAGCGTCCAGCGCCACTTCCGCGAGATCGGCCACGACGTCCAGACCGAGCCGATGACGGTCGTCGGTGTCGGCGACATGAGCGGCGACGTCTTCGGTAACGGGATGCTGCTCAGCGAGCAGATCAGGCTGGTCGCGGCGTTCGACCACCGCCACATCTTCCTCGATCCGGTACCCGATGCGGCCGCCGGCTTCGCCGAGCGAAAGCGGCTGTTCGCGCTGCCGCGGTCGAGCTGGGACGATTACGACCGCGCGGCGATCTCGCCGGGCGGTGGCGTCTTCCCGCGTGACCAGAAGGCGATTCCGGTCTCGGCCGAGGTCGCCGTCGCGCTCGGCATCGCCGCCGACGAGGTGTCGCCGTCGGAGCTGATCGTCGCCATCCTGTCGGCGAAGGTCGACCTGCTGTGGTTTGGCGGCATCGGCACCTACGTCAAGGCGTCGGGCGAGAGCAATGCCGACGTCGGCGACCGCGCCAACGATGCCCACCGCATCGACGGGTCGCGGATCGGCGCGGCGGTCGTCGGTGAGGGCGCCAACCTCGGGCTGACCCAGGCCGGGCGGATCGAGTACGCGGCGAAGGGCGGCCGGCTCAACACCGACTTCATCGACAACTCGGCCGGGGTCGACTGCTCCGACAACGAGGTCAACATCAAGATCGCGCTCAATGCCGAGGTCGCCGCGGGCCGGCTGACCGAGGAGGACCGCAACGACCTCCTCGCCAGCATGACCGACGACGTCGCCGCGCTCGTCCTCCGCGACAACACATTGCAGACGCAGGCGCTGTCGATCGCCGAGCGCGGCGGGGTCGTTGCGCTGCCCGGCCACGTCCGGCTGATCGAGCTACTCGAGGACTCGGCGGCGGAACTCGACCGGAAGGTCGAGGGGCTGGCGACGAACGAGGCGATGACCCAGCGCGGCCGGGCGGGGCAGGGCTTGACCCGTCCCGAGCTCGCCGTCGTCATGGCCTATGCCAAGATGGCGGTGTACGATGCGCTGGTCACCGATGATGTCGTCGACGACCCGCTCTTGGTGCCCACGCTTCACGCCGCCTTTCCGCGGGCGATGCGCGAGCGCTTCGCTGCCGCGATCGATGGCCACCGTCTGCGCCGCGAGCTGATCGCGACCAAGCTGGCGAACAGCGTCGTCAACCGCGGCGGGCTGACGCTGCCGTTCGAGCTCGCCGAGGAGTTCGGCGTCGACCTCGCCGCCGTCGCCGGGGCGTTCGTCGCGGCGCGCGACCTGTTCGACTTCCGCGACCTGTGGGACGCGATCGATAGCGCTCAAATCGATGGGGTGCCGGTCGCCGGCACGGTCCACCTCGACCTCCACGTCGCCGCGGTCGCAGCGCTCAGGACGCAGATGGCCGACCTGCTCCGTGCCGGCGCGGGGATGTGCCCGTCGGTGCTCGTCGCCAAGCTCCGCCCCGGCATCGCGAGGATCGGCGACGCCCTCGAGGGCCTCCTCCGCCCCGAGCCGAAGGCGCAGATCGACCGCTCGGCGGCGCGGCTGGCGGCGCTCGGC
>CAHJWT010000266.1 GCA_903643075.1 Sphingomonadaceae bacterium
CGCAGCGGACCGCGGCGACAGCCGCGGCGACGGCGGCGCGCGGCACCCCTGCCGAGGGCGCGGGGTGGGCCAAGGCGCAGCTCGAGCTGACCGCGCTCGACCGCATCGGCAATCAGCTCAGCGACCTCCGTGGGCGGCTCGACCAGATCGCGGGGACGCTCGCCGCCGCAAGCGCGGGCGGCAGCGATGTCGCTGCGCCGCTGACCGCGACCGGCCGTCTGATCGCGCGGACGACCCTGCTGACCGCCGACTACGACACGGCCGCGGCGGCGCTCAAACCCTAGCCGAACACCGCGCGGCGGACGGCGCGGACGACGGCGTCGGCGGCGAGGGTGCCCAGCAGGGCCACGGCGACCGGATCGACGCCGGTCGCCGGGCCGATCGACAGCGCAAAGAGGGCGTCGCCATCGAAGGGGGTATGGATCGGGCGGATCGCCCGCGCGAGACCGTCGTGCGCCATCATCGCGACGCGCTGCGCCTGCGCGCGGGTCAGCGGCGCGGCGGTCGCGACGACACCGATGCAGGTCGACTGCCCGGCAAACGACGGGTCCATCGCCTGGGGCTGGTCGGTCCCTAGAGCGGCGATGTCGGTACCGTCGCGTGCGGCGAGGCCGCCGACCGCGCGGAGCTTGGGCACAGCGACCTCGCCCGCCGGGGGCTCGCCGGGGTAGACCTCGCCGAAGCTGTTGACCGCGATCAGCGCGCCGACGGTCAGACCGTGCGCGGACACGCTCGCCGAGCCGATGCCGCCGGGGCGGCTGCCGGCCGTCGCACCATAGCCCGCACCGACGCGCCCGCCCGAATCGCCGCGGCCGGCGGCGGCGAGAGCGGACCTGCCAAGGACGCGGTATGGCGGGTCGGTCCAGCCCTTGTCGCCGCCGTTGGCCATGTCGAACAGGCATGCCGCCGGGACGACCGGGATGGGGACGGGGCCGGCGGCGAGACCGACCCCGGCCTGCGACAGGGCGACCGCGACCGCGTCGGCCGCCGCCAGGCCGAACATCGACCCGCCGCTCAGCACGAGGGCATGAACGCGATCGACCAGCGTATGCGGGGCGAGGGCGTCGGTCTCGCGCGTTGCCGGGCCGCCGCCGCGGACGTCGACCGCCATCGTCACGGCGGCGTCGGGCAACACCACCGTCACCCCGGTCCACACGGCGGCGTCGTGGGCGTGGCCGACGCGGAGGCCGGGAACGTCGGTGAAGCGGTCCTGTTCATCGGCCATTGTGCCACCGTGCCGCAGCAGGGGCCGTTCCGCCACCCGGTATCCAATCGCGTCACTCGCGGGTTAAGGGTCGCAGGGGCCGAGGAGACGCGACTTGACCACGGCGCACATCAACCGGATCGGCACCGCCGTTCCGCCGAACGACGTCCACGGCCCCTTCGTCGATTTCGTCCGCCACTTCATCACCGACCGGCGTGATGCGGCGCTGTTCAAGCGAATGGTTGGCCGCGCCGGGATCGATCACCGCTACTCGTTCTTCACCCCGCTCGGCGACCCCGACCGCTTCGAGGCCGACACCGAGGGCTTCTACACCCCCGACGCTTTTCCCTCGACGGCGGTCAGGATGGCGCGCTTCGCCAAGACCGCGCCCGGCCTCGCGCTGGCGGCGATCGACGACCTCGGCCTCGACGGCGAGCGCGAGCGGATCACGCATCTGGTGGTCGCGAGTTGCACCGGCTTCATCGCGCCGGGGATCGACCAGCTCATCGTCAAGGCGGCGGGCCTCGACCCCGGGGTCGAGCGGACGGGGGTCGGCTTCATGGGCTGCTACGCCGCGGTCAACAGCCTGCGGCTGGCGCATCACTTCGTTCGCTCCGATCCCACGGCGCGGGTGCTGGTGGTCAACCTCGAGCTGTGCACGCTCCACTTCCAGCAGACCGCCGACCTCGAACGGCTGCTGTCGATGCTGCTGTTCGGCGACGGCTGCGCGGCGACTTTGGTGACCGCCGACGAGACCGGGATCGCCCTCCGCGACTTCCGCGCGGCGACGATCGAGGACTCGGCCGAGGCGATCACGTGGAACGTCGGTGACCAGGGCTTCGACATGCACCTATCGGGCGAGGTGCCGGGCCGCATCGCGCGGGCGCTCGCCTTCGAGAACGCGCGTAACGACGACGGCGGACTGCTGCGCGGAACGCGGCCGGCCGACTATCCGCTGTGGGCGGTCCACGCCGGCGGCCGGACGATCCTCGACGCGGTCGAGACCGGCTTCGACCTCGCGCCCGAGACGCTGGCGTGGTCGCGCGGGGTCCTCCGCGACTTCGGCAACATGAGCTCGGCCACGCTGATGTTCGTCCTCGACCGGATCCTCAAGGGCGTCGGGACGACGGTCGCGCGCGCCGCCGACGGCTTCGGCGTCGCCTTCGGTCCCGGGCTGGCGGCGGAGAGCTTCCGCTTCCGGACGGTGTAGTGCGCTCGTTCGCCCACCGCTCGACCGAGGCCGAGCTGATGGACGGGGCCGACGTCACCCCGGCCGAGTTCGCGGCCTGCCTGCGCGATCTGGCCCGCGTCAACACGGTGACGCGGGCTAGGCCGCCGACGCTGCGCTGGCTCGCCGACGCGACGGCGGCGATGGCCCCCGGCATGGCGTTTACGCTACTCGACGTCGGCTACGGCGAGGGCGACATGCTGCGGGCGATCCACGCCTTCGCCACCCGGCGCGGGTTCCGCCCGCGGCTGATCGGGGTCGACCTCAACCCGCGCAGCGCACCGGCGGCGATCGCCGCGACCGACCCGGCGCTGGGGATCGAGTTCTTGACCGGCGACGTCTTCGCCTTCGCGCCCGGCGAGCGCGTCGACTTCGTCGTCAGCAGCCTGGTCACCCATCACCTCGACGACCGCGCCGTTGGCCGCTTCCTGATGTGGATGGAGGACCGGGCGGCGCGTGGGTGGTTCGTCAACGACCTGCGACGCTCGGCGATTGCCTTCTACGGCTTCGCCGCGCTCGCCGCTGTGCTGCGCTGGCACCGCTTCGTCCGCCACGACGGGCCGGTGTCGGTCGCGCGGAGCTTCGTCGCCGACGAGTGGGAGCGGGCGCTGGCCAACGCCGGGATCACCGGCGCGGTCGTCGCCCCGGCCTTTCCCTTCCGCCTGACCGTCGGGCGGCTGAAGCGCGCCGCATGGTAGACGTCGTCGTCGCGGGCGGCGGGCTGGCCGGGGCGGCGGCGGCGACGCTGCTGGC
>CAHJWT010000267.1 GCA_903643075.1 Sphingomonadaceae bacterium
CCGCCGCCGCGTGCGCCACCGTGCCCGCCGGGTGGGCGGCCACCTGAGCCGGCGGGGTGTGCGGGCGGCGGCGGATGGCTCGCGCAGGCGGCGACGACTAGGAGGGCGAAGACGACGCAGCGCATCACCGCGGTACGCGCAAAGGGCGTGCGGTCACTCGCATCGAGCCTCTCTCCCCACCGCGCCGCAGACGCGGTAGAGCAGAGAAGCGAGAACCGTCATCCGGCCCGGCTCACCACACCTTGATCCGCTCTTCCGGCGACAGATACAGCGTCTCCCCCGACTTCGCCCCGAACGCCGCGTACCACGCGTCGAGGTTGCGGGCGACGTTCGGACGGAGGAAGCCGGCGGTGTGCGGGTCGGTCGTTGTCTGCTGAAGGAGCGCGGCGTCGCGATACTTCTGCCGCCAGATCTGCGCGAACCCCAGGAAGAAGCGCTGGTCGCCGGTGTATCCGCCGATGACCGGGGCCGGCTTTCCGCCGAGCGACTTGTGGTACGCGTCGTAGGCGACGTTGATCCCGGCGAGGTCGGCCATGTTCTCGCCGAGCGTCAGTTCGCCGTTGACGTGGAGGCCGGGGAGCGGCTCGTACGCCGCGTATTGCGCGACAACCTTGTCGGTCAGCGCCTTGAACCGCGCGATGTCCTGCGGCGTCCACCAGTCGGCGAGCGTCCCGCGCTTGTCGTACTTGCGGCCCTGATCGTCGAAGTGGTGGCTGATCTCGTGGCCGATGACCGCGCCGATGCCGCCATAATTGACCGCCGGATCGGCGTCGGGATCGAAGAACGGCGGCTGGAGGATCGCGGCGGGGAAGACGACCTCGTTCCACGTCGGGTTGGCATAGGCGTTGACCGTCATCGGGGTCATGCCCCACTCGCTCCGGTCGATCGGCTTGCCTAGCTTGGCGAGGTCGCGGTTGTAGTCGAACTCGCTCGCCCGGCGGGCGTTGCCGAGCGCGTCGCCGGCGACGACGTCGAGCGCCGAATAGTCGCGCCACTTGGCGGGATAGCCGATCTTCGGAGTGAACACCGCGAGCTTGGCGCGCGCCTCGACCTTGGTCGCCGGGTCCATCCACGTCAGCCGGGCGAGCCGCGCGTCCATCGCGGCGATGATGTTCTTGACGAGGTCGTCGGCCTTGGCCTTGGCGTCGGGAGTGAAATACTTGGTGACGTAGAGCTTGCCGACCGCCTCGCCGAGCGCGTCGGTCGTCGCGTCGACGCCACGCTTCCACCGCTCCTGGTTGACCGGTGTGCCGGCGAGCGCGGTGCCGCGGAAGGCGAAGCTCGCGTCGACGAACTTCGCCGGCAGCAGCGGGGCCCAGCGATCGAGGACGTGGAAGGTCAGGTACGCCTGCCACGCGGCGAGGGGTTCGGCGGCGACCAGCTTCGCGGTGCCGGCGAGCGCGCTCGGCGTGCTGACGACGACGCGCGGCTGCGCGGCGATCCCGGCGGCGCTGAGAAACGGCGTCCACGGCATCCCGGTATAGTCGCGCGGCAGGTCGGAGGTGGCTTCCGGATTATACGTCTTGTCGACCTGTCGCCGCTCGACGCGGCTCCAGTGGACCGCGGCGAGCTTCGCCTCGAGGTCGTAGACCAGCTTCGCCTGCGCCGCTGCCTCGGGCACGTCGGCGAGGCTCAGCAACTGGGCGATGTACGCCTGATATTTGGCGCGAACCTCGGCGAACTTCGGATTCTTCGTGTCGAGGTAATAGTCGCGGTCGGGCAGCCCGAGCCCACCCTGGCCGAGGTAGGCGGTGTAGACGTCGGGGTTCTTCAGGTCCTGGCCGAAGCGGATGCCGACGGGAACACCGATGCCGTCGCGAGCGAAGACGCCGAACAGGTTGGCCAGCGCGTCGCGGTCGCGCAAGCCGGCGACCGCCGCAAGCTGCGGCCGGACGGGATCGAGGCCTTTCGCCGCGATCCCCGCCTCGTCGACGAAGCTGGCGTAATAGTCGCCGACTTTGCGCGTCTCGCTTCCCGCCGGCGCGTTCGCCGCCGCCGCCTCGACCAGCCCGCGCGTCCGCGCCTGACTCAGGTCGCGCAACACGTTGAACATGCCGTAGGTCGACTTGTCGTCGGGAATGACGAGCTTGGCCTCGTAGTCGCCGTTGGCGAAGCGGGCCCAGTCGTTGCCCGGCGTCACGCCGCGGTCCATGCCGGCGGTGTCGAAGCCGAAGCTGCCGTAGGTCGGCTTGCCCGGCGCGCGGTGGGCGTCGAGGGCGACGTCGCGCGTTGCCGGGGAGGCGGCAAAGGCGGTGGCGAGGGGGAAGACGGCGGCGACGCCGAGCAACAGAAGCGAACGCATGGATACTCCGGGCTGAACCGATCGGCATGTGGTAGATGGATCGCGGTGTCGGCGAAAGCGATCCTTTCCGTTCCGCACGGTCAGGTGGCACGCAATCATCCCCGCCCCGCGGTCAGGTGGCAGCGCAGGCTACGGAGGGCGGTCGAGCAATTGGCGTAGGCCCCGGTCGACCGCCCCTCCGGCGCTCCGCGCCACCTCCTCGCCAGCGGGGAGGATCGTGGGCGGACCTATTCACACCCGAAGCATCGCCTTCCGCCCGCGCGGCAATGCTGGCATGGACGCTGGCGTGCTTCCCCCCCGCGCCGACCACATCGCCCTCGTCCTCCACGACTTCTCGGGCGGTGGGAGCGAGCGCGTCGCGCTCCGTCTCGCGCAGCGCTGGGCGGCGGCGGGGCGGCGGGTGACGATCGTCGCCGGGACCGAGGCCGGCGTCGCGCGGCCGCTCGCCGACGGGCTGGCGATCATCGCCTTTCGCCGCGACCTCGGCCGGCGAAACCGCGACCGGATCGCTTTCGGCCGCGCTCTGCCGGGCCTCATTGCACGCATCGCTCCCGATGTGATCGTCTCGCCGGGCAACTGGCACCTGCAATCGTTCGTCGCGGCGCGGCTGTCCGGCCTGCGCACCCCGGTTGTCGCCAAGATCAGCAATCCCATCGGCGAGGCCGCCCGCGGGCCGCCGTTCCAGCATCTGCTCAATGCGGTGTTCGCGCGGGCTACCCGGCACTTCGCCGCGCTGGTCGCGATGTCTCCGGCGCTCGCCGCCGAGGCCGCCGCCGTTCTCGGCCGACCGGTCGCGACGATCGCCGAGCCCAATCTGCCCGACGACTGGGCCCCGCCGCCGCCCGCACCGCGCCCCGTTGCCCCG
>CAHJWT010000268.1 GCA_903643075.1 Sphingomonadaceae bacterium
ATCATGCCGCCGCGGAACTGGCTGGCCGCCGTCTTGGCGTTGAGGATGCGTCCGCAGTCGTAGGACCCGAGCAGACGGGTGACGCGGATCTCGCCGGTCACGTCGTTGACCCGCACCTCGCAGAACTGCGCGCAGTGCGAGTGCATCGAGTATTTCATCATCTCGAGCGGCATCGGCCCCGATCCTTCACAGGCCAGCTCGCCGCGGTTGGCGCGTGCCAGGATCGAGACGTAGCTTTCGTGCCGCTCCGGCTCGCCGATCTTCGCCAGCCCGCCATCGCGTCCCTCGACATCATCGGGCTTGAGCCCGGCGAGCGGGGAGTCGTTGCCAGCGAGTTTGAGCAACTCCTTCACCAGCTCGCCATGCGCGGCGATGATGTTGGCGGCGATCGAGGCGGTCTGCGACGAGCCGCCCGCCAGCGTACCCTCGGGCAGCGTCGTGTCGCCATAGTCGAACGTCACCTGGTCCAGCTCCAGCCCGAGCCGCTCGGCGGCGTGCTGCACCTGCACCGTCGCGGTGCCCATCCCCATCTCGTGCGCCGCGGTCTGCACCAGCGCGCGCCCATCAACGGTCAGCGTGATCCGCGCGGCCCCGCCGGGCATCCGGTAATAGGGATAGGTGCCGCTCGCGACCCCCATGCCGATCAGCCACTCGCCCTCGCGGCGAGCGCGCGGGATCGGGTCGCGCCGGTCCCAACCGAAGCGTTCGGCGCCCCGGGCATAGGCCTCGACGATCTCGCGCGAGGAGAACTCGTTGCCCGAGGTCGGGTCCCGCTCGGGCTCGTTCAGCCGCCGGAACTCGATCGGGTCGATGCCGACCGCCTCGGCCAGCTCGTCGACCGCGCATTCCAGCGCGAAGGTGCCGACCGACTCGCCCGGCGCGCGCATAAAGGTGTTGGCCAGCATGTTCATGTCGGTCAGCGCTTGCGAGATCTTGACCGTTCCGGCGGCGTAGGCGTGGCGCGTTCCGAAGGTGAACTGTTCGGGCATGGTGTTGTAGGCCGTCTTGGCGGCGACGCCGGTATGGATCAGCGCGGTCAGCTTGCCGTCGGCGCCGGCGCCCAGCGCCACCCGCTGCTCGGTCAGCGTACGGCCGCCGACGATCCGGAACACGCCTTCGCGCGACAGGCTGATCCTGACCGGCCGACCCGCCATCCGCGACGCGGCGGCGGCGAGGATGTGGTGATCCCACATGCATTTGCCGCCGAAGCCGCCACCGACATAGGGCGAGATGACGCGGACCTGCTCTTCCTTGAGCCCGAACACCTGCGCCATCGTCCAGGCGGTGGAGTTCACCAGCTGCGAGGCGTCGTGCATGATCAGCCGGCCGTCGTCCCACGTCAGCGTCACCGCATGGAGCTCGATCGCGTTGTGGTTGTGGCGCGGCGTCGTGTAGGTCCGGTCGACCCTGAATGGCGCCGCTGCCAATGCCGCCTCGGCGTCGCCGACCTTGATCGTGGTCGGCTCCCCCATCAGGTCGGCGGGATGATAAGCGGCGGCCTTCGCCTCGGCAAACGAGGTCACCGCGGGCTCATGCTCGTAAGTGACGCGGATCAGCGCCTGCGCGTGGTCGGCCTGTTCCTGCGTGTCCGCGAGCACCAGCGCGACGGGCTGGCCGTTCCAGTGGACGCGGTCGTCCTGCATCACCGGCAGGCTGCTCGGCCCGGCCGCCTTGGCGGCGGTCATGAACACCGGCGGCGGCGCCATCTTCGGCGCGTTGCGGTGGGTCATCACCAGCACGACGCCGGGCGCGGCCTCCGCCTCGCTCATGTCGAGGGTCGCGATCCGCCCGCGCGGGATCGCGCTGTAGTGCAGCGCCGCATAGACCATGTCCTCGAGCGGCACCTCGGCCGCGAACCGCGCCCTGCCTTGCACCTTGAGCGGGCCGTCGATCCGCGACACCGCCGCGCCGAGCTTGCCGTGCTTGGTGGCGAGCGGATCGGGCAAGACGCCGGGCAGCCAGCGGTCGGGGGTGACGTGGAGCGCCTTCTTCAGCGCGGTCTGGCCCAGCTCCTTCGCCGCCGACTGCGCCTTGTCGAGAATGCTCATGCTCGCGCTCCCGTCCGCTCACCCACTGGCGGCCGCCGACGATCCCCTACTCTCTCGACTCATCCCGAGATTGATCTCAGACAATCGAGTTCGATGATGCCGGCACACACCGAACACTAACGCTGGGCGCTCGTACCGCATGCCGGCCAAGAATAGCTTGGGTAGTAGCGAAACGTTCTGGCGGCCCGTGCGCTTCAACCACGATCGAGCGCATCGGAGTCGACCATGAACATCGTCATCGTTGGCGCGACGGGCCTGACGGGGAAGCAGCTCGTCACGCAAGCCATCGCCCGCGGTCACCGCGTCACCGCCTTCGCGCGCTCCGGCGACAAGCTGGCGGGCATCGGCGGCCAGCTTCGTGTGCTGACGGGCGACATCACGGACAAGGACGCGGTCGCCGCGGCGGTGAAGGGGCATGACGCGGTCGTCTCGGCGCTGGGGGCGGCCAAGCCATGGCGGCATACGCCGGCCATCGTCGAGGGCATCGCCAACATCATCGCCGCGATGAGCGCGAAGGGTGTCACCCGCTTCGTCTACCAGTCCGCCCTGGGCGTCGGTGACAGTCACGGCGCGGCGCGCGGGCGGGTGCTCGGTCTGATGATCCCCCTGATGCTCAAGGCCGCCTATGAGGATCACGCGACCGACGAAGCGGCGATACGGGCCAGCGGACTCGACTGGACGATCGTCAGGCCGGCGCTCCTCACCAATGGCAAGCATACGGGCAAGTGGACGAGCGGCCCGGACCTTCGGGATCGCTTCCCGTTCAGCTGGATCGCGCGCGCCGATGTCGCGGCGTTCATCCTTCAGGCGCTGGAGCGGGGCGAAGGCGTGCGCCAGGCGATCAACATCATCGGCTGACGACCGGCGCTGCGGGGAGAGCGGCGGCGGACGCCCAGTCCACGGTCGCGGCGGTCGCGGCCGCCGTCGCCTGGTCGAACGCGGCGACGATCGCGGCCGCGTCGCCGCCGTCCGCCCGCTGTTCGGCGACGAGGCGGTAAGTGCCGACCGGCGCGTGCGCGCGGGAGTCAGACAGCGTCGCCTCGCCGTCGAGATGGATCGTCGGCGGCGACGCCGCGCCATCGTCGTACCGCGCCTCGAAC
>CAHJWT010000269.1 GCA_903643075.1 Sphingomonadaceae bacterium
ACGAGGCCGACCTGCGTCGCCGCGGCGATCGTCCGCTCGACCACGCCGCTGCCCGGAACGGTGACGAGGTCGACGCGGAGTACCGCACCGTCGTCGGCCGGACGGTGGCCGCCGCACGCGGTGAGCAGCGCGGCGGCGAGGACGGCGGCGACGGCGGCAGGGACAGGGGCGGGGCGGAACGCCATCGCGGCGTCCTACCCCCGGCCGTACGCTGCGCAAAGCCGCCATTGCCGCGGGCCAACCTTCGCTTGCTTGCCGGGCGCGGGCCGCGTGTCTAAGCCCTTGACGATGATCGCTCCCGCCGCCGACGTCGCCGCGCTGATCGGCAACACGCCGCTTGTCCGGCTGCGCGGCCCGTCCGACCGGACTGGGTGCACGATCCTCGGCAAGTGCGAGTTCATGAACCCCGGCGGGTCGGTCAAGGACCGTGCGGCGCTGTTCATCGTCCGCGACGCCGAGGAGCGCGGCGTCCTGCAGCCGGGCGGGACGATCGTCGAGGGGACCGCCGGCAACACCGGCATCGGCCTCGCCGTCGTCGCCAATTCGCTCGGCTACAAGACCGTCATCGTCATGCCCGACACCCAGAGCCGCGAGAAGCAGGACACGCTCCGCGCATTGGGCGCGACGCTCGTCCTCGTCCCCGCCGCGCCGTACAGCAGCCCGTGCCACTACGTGCACCAGTCGCGCCGCCTCGCCGACGAGACGCCGGGCGCGGTGTGGGCCAATCAGTTCGACAACCTCGCCAACCGCCGCGCCCACATCAAGACGACCGCCCCCGAGATCTGGGCCGACACCGAGGGCAGGATCGACGGCTTCACCTGCGCGGTCGGCACCGGCGGGACGCTCGCCGGGGTCGCGATCGGGCTGAAGACGCTCAAGCCCGAGGTGACGATCGCGCTGAGCGACCCCGACGGCGCGGCGCTGTACGACTGGTTCGCCCACGGCGAGTTGCGCAGCCATGGGAGCTCGGTGTCGGAGGGGATCGGCCAGAACCGGATCACCGCGAACCTCGACGGGCTGACGGTCGACGCGCAGTTCCGCATTTCCGACGCCGAGGCGCTGCCGCTGGTCCACAGGCTGCTCGCCGAGGAAGGGCTGTGCCTCGGCCTGTCGTCGGGGATCAACGTCGCCGGCGCGATCCGCCTCGCCGAGCACCTCGGTCCGGGGAAGACGATCGTCACCATCCTGTGCGATTCGGGGATGCGCTACCTGTCGACGCTGTTCAATCCCGACTGGTGCGCGGCGAAGGGGATCGCCGCGCCGCCGTGGCTCGCCGGGTCGACAAACGTCGCCGCCTCGGTTAACAACGCCTGATCGAGAGCGTCGCGCGGCGTTTCGGCACTGCGCGACCAGCGAGCGAGGCAGCGTGGCGGATATCTCGCGGGTTACGCGGACGGCCCGGTCGATCGGGGCGCAACGGGTGAACATCGGCCTGACGGTGCTGGCGCTCGTCTTCCTGACGGTGATGGCCGCCGCCGCCGGCGTCCGCGCCAACCGACCGCCGTCGCCGGTCAACCCGAAGGCCGAAACCCTCGCCGTTCTCGGCGTGTCCCCCAGCTCGGGCAGTGCCGCGACATTGAGCACGACCCGACTCGCGACCCCGCCGCAGCGGCGGTCGTCGCAACAACGCTGACCGCAATACTTTGAACAGACTTATCCACAACTTGAGAACGGCATGCGGACCTGGAACAAAGCATAGATAAATCCAGATCGAACCAGCTTATTCCCTGCATTAGGCTGTCTTATAAGCTCGAACCCACGTTTTCCCATTGCTCACCCATGAAAGCCCATATATCGCTTGTCCACAGCAGGCGTTGGGGAACTTCATCGACCATTAACGGGTGCGGCGGCTGGGCCGCCGCGCCGGTACATGGCGGCTCCGCGCCGGCAGATGTGGGCGGGCGGCTTGAGCGAACACAGTTTCCTGGGCATGACGCTGAATGCGGTCGACGCGAAGAACCGCGTGTCGATCCCGGCGTCGATCCGCGAGCTGCTGGGGCACCGCGGCGACGCGCGCAGCGTCGTCCTCGCCCCGGCCGAGCGCGCCGACTGCCTCGTCGGCTATGACCCGGGCTACACCGCCAAGAAGGAAGCCGAGCTCGACGCGCGCTTCGTCGGGGCCTTCACCGACGAGCGCGACGACATCTTCCGCATGACCTTCGGCGGGGCCGAGCAGGTCGCGATCGACGACAACGGCCGCATCATCCTGTCGGCGGCGCTGCAGGACGTCGGCGCGATCGACCGGCTCGCGCTGTTCGTCGGCGCGGGCCGCTATTTCGAGGTGTGGAACCCGCACAACTACGTCGCGCGGCCGACGCTCAACCCGCGCCTTGCGCGGATGGTCCAGCGCCTGATCGATGCGCGGGGGGCGGGATGACCGCGCGCCACGTCCCCGTCCTCGTCGACGCGGTGAGGGCCGCGCTCGCGCTCGCGCCGGGCGAGACCTACGTCGACGCGACCTTCGGGGCCGGCGGCTATGCCCGCGCCGCGCTCGCCGCCGGGGCCGGGCGCGTGTTCGGGATCGACCGCGATTCCGCCGCGCTCGCGGCGAACGACCTCGCCGATCCGCGCCTCGTCCTAATCGAGGGCCGCTTCTCGGGACTGGACCGCCTCCTCGCCGACCGCGGCGTCGACGCCGTCGACGCGGTCGCGATGGACGTCGGCGTGTCGTCGATGCAGCTCGACCAGCCCGGGCGCGGCTTCTCGTTCATGGCCGACGGCCCGCTCGACATGCGGATGGAGGCGGCCGGCGCGACCGCCGCCGACTTCGTCAACACCGCGAGCGAGGCCGAGATCGCCGACGTCCTGTTCCGCCTCGGCGACGAGCCGAAGGCGCGGCGGATCGCGCGCGCGCTAGCCAACGACCGGCCGTTTACCGGGACGGCGCAGCTCGCCGCCGTCGTCCGCAGCGTGTGCGGGCCGCAGCCGGGGGGCAAGGACCCGGCGACGCGGACCTTCCAGGCGCTCCGCATCCACGTCAACGACGAGCTCGGCGAACTCGAGGCAGGGTTGCGCGCCGCCGAGCGGGTCCTGCGCGCCGGCGGCCGGCTGGCGGTGGTCAGCTTCCACAGCCTCGAGGACCGCATCGTCAAGACCTTCCTCCGCGACCGCTCGGGCAGCGCCCCGGCGGGCTCGCGCCACCGGCCG
>CAHJWT010000270.1 GCA_903643075.1 Sphingomonadaceae bacterium
CGGCGGCGGTGTTCCTGCTCGCCGCGGTGGCGGTCAACGCCGCCGTCTGCGGCATCCTGTCGGGGCCGTTCGCGCGCTATCAGGCGCGGATCGTCTGGCTGGTGCCGCTGGCGGCGGTGCTGCTCGTCGCGGGGCGGCGCGGGGGCGAGAACGAGGCGGCGAGGGAGAGCAAGTGAGGGAACGACGCAAGGAAGGGTACAGCCCTCCCCTCCCGCTCGCGGGGGGGCGAGAGACGCGGCGTTGCCGCGGCCCGGGGGTGGGGATGCGCGCGTGGCTGCCGTCACGCCCTGGACTTCCCGCCCCCGACCCCTCCCGCAAGCGGGAGGGGAGTGCGTCGACTTCGTTCGCCGCCGCGGTTAGGAAGGGCGAAACCTCCAGCAAAAGGTAGCCCATGCTCCGCTCCGCGCTTGTCGTCGCCACCCTCCTCGCCGGCATCCCCGCCGCGGCGCAATCCGCCCCGCCAGCCGCGGCCGACGCGTCGTCGCCGCACGCGCGTCTCGTCGCGCTGTTCGCCGCGAGCGACGAGGCAAGCCTCCGGCGCAATCCGCTCCAGGCGCTGTTCCGCGGCGACCTGCGCTACGCCGACCAGTTCGGCGACTTCATCACCGACGGCTACAACGCGGCCGAGAAGGCGGCCGGCGAGGCCGATCTCGCCGCCTTGCAGGCGATCCCGCGCGCGCAGCTGAGCCGCGACGACAAGATCAGCTACGACGTGTTCAAGTACCAGACCGAGATCGGCCTGCGCGGCTTCGAGCCCAAGCTGCTCGCCGCGACGATCGTCCGGCCGATCGACCACTTCAACGGCTTTCAGGTGTTCATGCCCGACATCAGCTCGGGCCAGGGCGCGGCCCCGTTCAAGACGGCCAAGGATTATGACGACAACCTGAAGCGGCTCGACGGCTACGTCACCTACCTCGATCGCACCGTCGACCGGATGAAGCAGGGGCTGGCGGCGAACGTCACCAACCCGCGCCTCGTCATGGTCAACGTCGTCGGCCAGCTCGACGCGCTGCTCCCGGCCAAGGTCGAGGACAGCGTCTTCTACAAGCCGGTGACCAAGTTCCCCGACGGCGTCGGGGCCGCCGACCGGGCGCGCCTGACCGCCGCCTACGCCGCGTTCATCCGCGACCGGCTCGACCCGGCGCAGGCGCGGCTGCGCGACTTCATCCGCGACGTCTACGAACCGAAGGCGCGGACGACGGTCGGGCTCGGCGACATGCCCGGCGGCAAGGCGCTCTATCGCTACCTCGTCGAATCGACGACGACGACGACGATGACCCCCGAGGCGATCCATGCGCTCGGCCTGAGCGAGGTCGACCGTATCCACGGCGAGATGGCGAAGATCGAGCGCCAGGTCGGCTTCAAGGGGTCGCTCCAGGACTTCGCCCAGTTCCTCCGCACCGATCCGAAATTTGCGCCCGCCACGCCGGTGGCGATGCGCGACGACTTCCTCGCGATCGACAAGCGCGTCGGCGACGTCGTCGGCAAGGACTTCGCGACGCTGCCCAAGTCGCCGCTCGAGATTCGCCCGGTGCCGCCGTACAAGGAGAAGACCGACGCCGCCGGCAGCTATCAGCAGGGGACGCCCGACGGGTCGCGGCCGGGGGTGTTCTACTACAACAGCTACGACCTGCCGTCGCGCTACACGTGGGGCTACGAGACGCTGTTCCTCCACGAGGGGCGGCCCGGCCACCACTTCCAGATCAGCCTCGCGCAGGAGAACACCGACCTGCCGGCGTTCCAGCGCTTCGGCGGCAACACCGCGTACGTCGAGGGCTGGGCGCTCTATTCGGAGAGCCTGGGCTACGAGCTCGGCTTCTACACCGACCCGTACCAGAACTACGGCCACCTGAACGACGAGATCCTGCGCGCGATGCGCCTCGTCGTCGACACCGGCATCCACAACGAGGGGTGGAGCCGCGACAAGGCGATCGCGTACATGCTCGACAACTCGGCGATGGGGAAGACCGACGCCACCGCCGAGGTCGAGCGCTACATCGCCATTCCGAGCCAGGCGCTGGCGTACAAGGTCGGCCAGCTGACCATCCGCCGGCTGCGGACCAAGGCCGAGGCCGAGCTCGGCGCGAAGTTCGACGTCCGTGCCTTCCACGCGCAGGTGCTGATGAGCGGGGCGCTGCCGATGGCGGTGCTCGAGGCGAAGATCGACGACTGGATCGCAGCGACGAAGCGCGCCTGACGCCTCCCCTCCCGCTTGCGGGAGGGGCGAGCGACGCGGCGCAGCCGCGGCCCGGGGGTGGGCAATCGGCGAGCGCTGCAGCGACTCCCCACCCCCGACCCCTCCGGCAAGCGGGAGGGGAGTAGTTTCTCGCAACGGCCTTCGCTAGGAGAGGCCGGGCATGAGACCCGCCATCCGCCCCCTCCTCGCCGCCGCTGCGCTCGTCGCCGTCGCCGGCGTCGCGCAGCCGGTCAAGCCGGCGGCGTCGGTCGTCGTCCGCGGCGCGATCGTCGCGTTCACCCCGGCCTCGGCCCCGGTCGTGCGCGACGCCGTCACTACCATCGGCCCGGCCGAACTCGCGGTGAAGGCGAACGACGGCGCAACGGTGACCGTGCTGGTACCCGCCGCGGTCCGCGTCGCGGCGGTGGCGAAGGCCGGCGTCGACGCGATCCAGCCGAATGGCTTCATCGGGACCACCACCAAGCGCGGCCGCGGCGGCGTCCTTGAGGCGATCGAGGTCCATGTCTTTCCCGAGACGATGCGCGGCACGGGCGAGGGGCACTACCCGGCCGACCGTGGCGCGACGAGCACGACGACCAACGGCACCGTGACCCAGGTCGGCACGATCAAGCACCACGCCGGCCGGACGCTGACCGTCGACTACAAGGGCGGCAGCCAGCAGATCGTCGTGCCGGCCAACGTGCCGGTCGTCGCCTTCGCCGAGGGCACGCCGGCGCTGCTCGTCCCCGGTGCGCACGTCGTCGCGGTGACGACGAGGACCCCCGAGGGCAGGCTGGCGACCGACCGGGTCGCGGTCGGCGTCGGCGGGATCGTCCCGCCGATGTAGCCCCGCCAGGGCTACTCAGTCGCCGGCGAGGTCGGCGGGCGTGTTGACGTTGATGACCGGCCCGACGTCGACCTCGCGCGCGCCGCTCGCCGCGACCCAGCCGTAGACCGAGCGGCCG
>CAHJWT010000271.1 GCA_903643075.1 Sphingomonadaceae bacterium
CGGCACCTGCTTGTGCAGCCAGTCGTCCGGATCGAAATTGAAGAAGCTCTGATTGCTGTCGAGGTTCGACTTGACGCGAATCATCTTCGGCAGCCACTGCGAGCTGATGTCGCCGGTCTGTTCAGTGATTGTCAGCGCCTCGACCTTACCGATATTGTCGCCGTCAAAGGTGATCGTCGTCGCGGTTCCGGCTTCGAATATCCCCTTGTGGGCACTGTTGACGAGCACCGACTTGTCGCCGTCGCTGCCGATCAGGTCGAATTTGATCAGCGCGTCGGTCCCCGCCATACTGGCATCCGAGGTGTGGATCGTGGCGAAATAGGTTGGCACCGGCGGTGCGGTCCAAGGATTGTAGCCCCTGGTCGCGAGCTGATAGCTGCGGGCGAATTCACCTTCGAGCAGAATGTCGCGAAGCTGTTGGACGGTCGCGAGGTTGACGATCATCCCGTCGATGCCGATGCGCAGGTAATCCCGAATGGTCGAGGAGTCGGCGACCACCCAGGTGTAGAGCAGCTTCATCGCCGGGCTATCGGCCTGGACCGTCTTCGCCGCCAGCATCGAGCCGAATACGCCGAGCTTGATGCCGGTGGTGATGATACCGTTGGCGTAGGAGTAGTTCGGCTGGTTGCCGCCCGCGAAGGCCTGGTTGACTCTGGCCGGATCCTTCTCCTCGTCGATGCCGACGGCGACGTTGGTAAACGTCTTCTGGTACTTCGTCAGGAAGCCGACGTCGTGCAGTGCGCTGACGGTGACGCTCATGGCGATGCCGGCGCATTCGGGAAACTTGCCGAAGTTCTCGTGGACGACGTCGAGGAAATGATTGATGTCGACGTTCGCCTCGGGATCCTTGAAGTCCCACATGATCATCGCGAGGTTAATCCGGTTGCTCTCGGCGGCGAGGAGGCGACGCAACCCGGCGAGGTAGGCGTCGAGGCTGAACTCGGCGGTCAGCGGATTCGATCCGGCGCCGCCGTGACTGACGAAGAAACCGCCGCCGCCGACCTTGACGTCGGGTTCGAGAGCGTTGGCGCCCGCCTCGAGAAAGGCCTTGGCCTCGGCGACCGTATTCGGGTTGTGCGCCGTCAGATAGAACTTGCGAGGTGTGGACATCATATTGCTCCTTCACGGTCGGGCTGGATATAGGGCGCGGCGGGGGGCCTATTTGCGCCAGATGGCGGCCGTCCGTCCGCCGCAGGTGGAAACCCAAGCCTGGGTGAAGCCCTGGCCGGTCAGCGCGATGTTCTTCACCGCAGCCTCGGGTGCCGACAGTCCCGCGAGCAAGACCCAGTCGGCCGATTTCGGGACCCAGGTCGCGTCGTAGCTCGACCCGTTGCCGGTGCAGACGACGGTCTGCGGCATCAGTCCGCTGTCGGCGAAATGGTCGGCCTGGCTGTTGAACTCAGCCGCGGAGACGACGACGTGATAGTTGCCGACCGAGCTCGGCGGCCAGAACAGGATTTTCACCAGCGGCATGGTCGAGCCGGCGAGCTTGGCCCAAGGTCCATTGATCGATCCGGCACCGTCGGTGAACGACGTCGTCAACCCGGCGGCGAACGGCATGGGGATCGGTGACGTCGGCGACTGCATGTGGACGTGGAGGTGGGGACCGCCCGCGGATGCTCCCGAGTTGCCAATCTGGCCGAGGAACTGTCCGGCTTCGACACGGGCGCCGTTCGTCACGCGTGCCTGGGTCGCGATGTTAAGCGAGATGTCGGCCGGCTTGAGCCCATCGAACAGCTCGTCATTGTGCGGGCAGATCGCGGCCGGGATGCTGCCCGGCTTGGCATGGGCGTAGAGCGCGTAGACGCCATCGTCCTGCAGGATCCAAAGGTGGTTGCCGTTGCCGTCGTACTTCTGGGCCAGATAGTTGATGTTGTACGACCCCGGCACGTTGTTCGGGGCGTTGCGCCAACAACCGACGACCGTCCCGCCGGCCATTGCGTAGAACGGCTTGCCGTAGACCACCCAGTTCTCGACGACGGTCTGGTTGCTCGTGCCGGTGCGCAGATGAGTCCACTTGCCGTTCGACTGCAGCCGCTTGGCGCCGATGTCCTTGGCATAGTTCTGGATGCCGTTCTGCGTGTGGACGAAGGTGTCGAAACGTTCGTCGCTGGCGAGGCTCTCGCCACGCAGGGGGAGCTGATACGGCGCGGCGGTCGCCGAGGTCGCTGCCAACGGGCTTACCATCGCCGCGGCGAGCCAGGTATGGCGCAGCGCACGGTGGCGGAGGGCGGCGCGGTTCCGGTCGGTCATGATCATTTCCCCTGTCGGCCCGGCGATCGGGCGATGAACAGGAGATAGACGGACTGGCGGCGCGGGCGACATCCCGCCAATCAGGTAGCGGTCTGCCGCGTTCCGGGTAGGGTGCCACCACGCCGCCTACCGCGATTGCGGTATGTCCCGGGCGGGGCATAATCGCCTATGAAAGGCGGGTATGCGCCGCCGTACAACGGTGAACGCGAGGGGACACCGGACGATGATCCGCGTCGGCATAGTCGAGGACGATCCCGTCACGGTGGAGATGCTGATCGCGGGGATCGCCGGAGCCAGCGACATCACTGTCGTCGCCGTCGCGCGCAGCGTGCAGAGCGGGCTGATCCTCGCCCGCGAGGGCGGCTTCGACGTCCTGCTGTGCGACCTCGGCCTGCCCGACGGCAGCGGTATCGCCCTGATCGATGAAACTTCCCGACGCTTCCCCGACGTCGACATCATCGTCATCACTATTTTCGCTGACCAGGCGAAGGTCTTGTCAAGCATCAAAGCCGGCGCCCGCGGTTATCTGCTCAAGGACGAGAATTTCGCCAACTGCCTCGAGAGTATCCGCGAGATCCGCCGCGGCGGCTCGCCGATCAGCCCGATCATCGCCAGGCAGCTCCTGCGCCAGCTCCAGCCGCAGCGAGCGGAAGGCGGCCGCGACGACGGCCTGTCGCCGCGCGAAGCCGAAGTCCTCGGTCTCCTCGCAAGGGGCTTCAGTTACGGCGAGATCGCCGGCCTGCTCAGCCTGTCCACGCTGACGGTCGGCACCCACGTAAAAAACCTGTACCGCAAGCTGCAGGTGAGTTCGCGCGCCGAGGCGGTGTTCGAAGCGTCCAGCCGCGGCATCGTCGACGTGCACTAGCCGTGCGCGGTCGCACC
>CAHJWT010000272.1 GCA_903643075.1 Sphingomonadaceae bacterium
GCTTGAGCGGATCGTCGGACGCGGCGAAACTGCCGTCGGCGAGCAGCTTCGCCAGTGTCCGGTCGCGCGTCCGGCGCTCGTCGGCGAGCGTCTTGACCTCGGTCAGGTAGCGCGCGACCGTCGCGGCGAAGTCGGCGAAGCGGACCGGCGGGGTCGCCTCGTCGGCAGCGCGCAGCACGATCCGCCCGACCGTCCGCGCCATCGTCACGCCATACTTCAATCCGGGGTCGTTGAAGCGGACGAAATGGTCGTAGCTGTCGTAGACCGAGTGGTACACGCCGCCCGACTCGTCCTCGCCGCCGAAGCCCAAGTTCAGCGACGCGATGCCGAGGAAGTTGAGGAAGGCGGTGTAGTCCGACCCCGAGCCGAGCGCCCCGATCGGCATGTCGCCGCCGGCCTGCGCCGCGGTCAGGTCGGCCGCGTCGACGCGGCCGGTCTTGTCGTATGAATCGGTCAGCACCTCGGCGCGTTGGCGGGCGAGGACGGACTTGCCGCTCTCGGAGTCGGTCACGTCGCCCGCCGCGGCGTTGACCGCGTGCTGCCACTGGTGGCTGCCCTCGGCGCGCAGCGGCCCGCGGCCGTTGGTGTCGGTGTTGACGTAGAGGACCGTCTTCGCCTTGAGCTCGGCGGCGTGCGCCTCGGCCCATTCGGTCGAGCCGATCAGGCCCGGCTCCTCGGCGTCCCAGCTGGCGTAGACGATCGTCCGCGTCGGCCGCCACCCGGTCTTCGCCAGCGCGCCGATCGCCTTCGCCTCCGACAGCAGCGCGGTGTGGCCCGACAGCGGGTCGGACGCGCCGAACACCCAGCCGTCGCGGTGGTTGCCGCGGATCACCCATTCGTCGGGGGCGCTCGCGCCGCGCAGGGTGGCGATCACGTCGTAGATCGGCTTGAGCGACCAGTCCGACTTGACCGCGAGGTGAACCCTGACCGTGTCGGTCCCGCCGATGTGGTAGGCAAGCGGCAGGCCGCCGTGCCACGCCGCCGGGGCGAACGGCCCGTCCAGCGCGGCGAGCAGCTTCGCCGCGTCGCCGTACGACATCGGCAGGACGGGGATCTTGAGCACCGTCGCCGCCGTCTCGCGGGTCAGCCGCCGGGCGTCCTTCGTCGCGCCGACGCCCGGGGTCAGCGGGTCGCCGGGATAGGTCGTCATGTCGACGACCGACCCGCGCTGGACGCCGAACGCCGGGCGGCTGCCGCCGCGCGGGTAGACGTCTGAGCTGTTGTAGCCGTCCTGCGCCGGGTCGGAATAGATGATGCATCCGGCCGCGCCGTGCTCCTGCGCCAGCTTGGGCTTCAGCCCGCGCCAGCCTGCGCCGTAGCGGACGAGGACGACCTTGCCGCGCACGTCGATCCCGCGCCGGGCGAGATCGAGATAATCGTCGGGCATCCCGAAGTTGACGTAGACCAGCGGTGCGGTGACGTCGCCGTCGCCCTGGAAGGCGACGTAGGGGGGCAGCGCGCCCGTCAGGTTCTGGCTGGTCGCGTCGCCGTCGACCGGCGGCTCCTGACCGCCGAGCGTCACCCGCTGCGGCGCGACCATCTCGACCGTCGTGCTGATCGGGGTCGGGTAGAGCACGTCGAACGTCTCGATATGCGCGTCCCAGCCCCATTCCTTGAACAGGGCCAGCGTCCGGTCGGCGTTGGCCTTGTCGTGGGCGCTGCCGACATGGTTCGGGGCCGACGAGAAGTCCTTGAGCCACGCCATCTGGTCGGCGGCGCTGACGCCGGCGTCGAACGTCGCCTCGACCGCCGCCGGGGTCATTGGCGCAGCCGCGGCCGCGGTGGCGAGCAGCGCGGCGAGGCCGAGCGAGCGGACGACATGGATCATCGATGGCCCCGGTGGTTGCCCCGGCACGGTGCGACGAAACCGATCGGCGACGCAATGTCCTAATATATTTCGGGTCGTCCCGGTCGGTCCGGCCACCGTCGCCATCGTTCTGCCGCGGACGCTGCCTAGGCGACTTGATCACCGCGGTCCGCGCCGCGACAACGCTACGCTGTTCGACCGATGGGAGCGCCTTGCCCGACCTCGTCCCCGCCGCCGTCGCGCTCGCCGTCCGCCGGCCGTGGATCGTCGTCGCCCTGAGCCTTGCGGTCGTCGTCGCGGCGGGATGGTTCGCCGCGACCCATTTCGCGATGTCGACCGACACCGCGCAGCTGATCGCGCCGGGCGTCGACTGGCGGCGCGACGAGATCGCGCTCGACACGGGCTTCCCCGCCAACCGCGACCTGATCGCCGTCGTCGTCGACGGCGCTACGCCCGAGGCGGCCGAGATCGCCGCGGCGTCGCTCGCCGGCCGCCTCGCGCGCGACCACGCCCATTTCCGCAGCGTCCGCCGGCCCGACGCGACACCGTTCCTGCGGCGGAACGGCCTCCTGCTCGGTACGACCGGCGAGGTCCGCTCGACCACGGCGAACCTGATCGCGGCGCAGCCGTTCCTTGGGCCCCTCGCCGCCGATCCGAGCCTGCGCGGGGTGATGACCAGCCTGTCGACGGTGTTGACCGGGGTGGCGAACGGCAGCGCGAAGCTGGCCGACGTCGACCAGCCGGTCGCGGCGCTCGGGCGCGCGCTCGCCGCCGTCGCCGATGGCCGGCCGGCGATCTTCTCGTGGATCGACCTGTTCGATGCCGGCGCGGAGGGCTCGGGTAAGCTGCGGCCGCCGCGCCGCCGCATCGTCGTCGTTCAGCCGGTGCTCGACTATGCCGATCTGATGCCGGGCAAGGCAGCAGGCGACGCGATCCATGCCGCGGCCCGCGACCTCGACGCGCGCATCCGCCTGACCGGGGCGGTCCCCCTCGCCGACGAGGAGTTCGCCAGTCTCGAGGACCACGCGTGGCTCGTCGGCGGGGTGATGCTCGCGTCGATGCTCGGGGTACTGACGGTCGCGGTGCGGTCGACGCGGATGGTGTTCGCAATTACGCTGGTGACCCTCGCCGGGCTGGTCGCGACGACCGCCCTGGGGCTCGCGCTGGTCGGCCGGTTCAACCTGATTTCGGTCGCGTTCATCCCGCTGTTCGTCGGGCTGGGGGTCGACTTCGGCATCCAGCTCAGCGTCCGCTTCCGCGCCGAGGGGGCTTCGGCATCCGGCGGGGCGGAGGCGCTGCGCCGCGCCGCGCGCGGGCTCGGCGGGTCG